>CAZYSF010000289.1:0-4359 GCA_964649635.1 uncultured Anaerolineales bacterium
GGGTTCTGGCGGAGAACCAATCCCAAATCCCGATGGTCTCCCCCACTGGACTGTTCTGGGCGAAAGCCGATTCCACAGGCGTCTGGGCCGGGAAGTACGGGCAGCCGATGAGCCAGATCTTCTCCGGGCAAATATCACCCAACCAAATACTCTTTGTGCCGCCCGACGACACGCTGTACTTCCTGGATGCGGCCGGCAGCCTGTACGCCGCGCAGGAATCGGATTGGGCGCCCATGCTCCTGGCGACAAATCTGCAACCCGCGGATTCGGAACTGGCGATGGCGTATGTGTTGGACTACTAGGTTTTTTTAATTTAGCGGAAAGAAAATAGACAGGATTTACAGGATTGACAAGATTGGGAAAAATAAAACATGAAAATCCCCCGGCCTCGCCCGGCGATGCCGGGGCGGGGCTGTAAATCCTGTCAAATGCTTTTCAAACCGGGAGATAAATCCCCCTGCTGATAAAGAGACCATCGACCATGACAGATCGACCATGGACCATAGACCATCGACCATGGCCGTTAATTGTTATTGTGGAGTTTCTCGTCTTCAGAAGCGTTTTTTTAGGGAAAGCCTCTTAACGGTTCAATATGCAAAATCATCATCTATTACAGCTATCGGCCATGGTCTGATTTATCGATGGTCGAAGGTCGATCGTCGATGGTCGGCTTCCCGATGGTCGATGGTCGATCGTCGATGGTCGGATTTTTGATTGTCGACGGGCAGCGGATCCAAAACCAAGCCTCGGCTATGCCGATTCCATTTCCGACGCCATCCGCTTTTGTGAAGCCTGTCCGGCCGCATACGCCAACACCGCGCCCGCCGCGAACAGGGCGATAAGCAGAATGAAGGGAAGATTTTTATTGATCGCGGATAATGTCCCGGCCACCCATCCGAACGGCGAAGAAAGCAGAATGATGCCCACGGCCAGGATCGATTGAATGCGGGCGCGCTCCTTCGGATCGATCGTCAATACGACCATCTTGTCCACCAGCGGCCCGACCAGGGCGTAGCTGCACGCATCCAGGAATGCATTGACGATTAGGAAGCCGTAACCAAGACTGGGCGCTGTGATCAATACCAGCTGGCTGATGACAAAACCGAGAAATCCGATCACCATCGGCAGCTGGTAATGCATCTTGCTGATCCGCGGCATAACCGCGAAAAAGAAGGTCAACATGATGGCGGATTTGATAAACGGGAAGATCGCCAGATCCTGGGCCGGTATGTGCAGCTTCTCGGTCACGAGGATCGCCCAGAAATTCCCGCCGATCAACATGCAAATACTGAGCACCAGCATTATTCCGGCGGTATAGAGCGTCTGGGGCGTATGCAGAAGATCGCCTAACACGCCTTTGTACTCCCGCAGCACGATCCAGATGCTTTGATGACGGGTTTCGTGCATGCGCACGTTGCCCTGCGTCGTCTCCCCGGTCCGCCGGTACGTGATGACGGCTTTCACCGCAAACATCACAGCCGCAAACAGGTACAATCCGCGCATGGTCGGCACAAGCGAATAGATGCCGATGAAGAGGCCCGCCAGCGGCGCGAAAAAACCGACAAATTGATTGGCGATATAGATCCAGGTGTAAATATCGACCAACTGTTGCGGGTCGGTATCTTCCACCAGCAGGCAGGACCAGGAAACCTGGGCAATCCTCCAAAAACTGTTCAGGATGGCCGCCGCCAGGAAGTACCAATAGTTTTGAGCCAGCGCCGAGATCAGTGCCGGAATGCTCCAGGCAAGAATATCAAAGATCAACGTCGTGAGTCTGCGTCCCAATTTGTCGGTGACCACGCCGCTCAACAGCGCCATGATGATCTGGAAGCTCCAGCTTATGCTGACAATCCAACCGATCTGCGTATCCGCCAGTCCGAGGGCCACCATGTAAATTGAAACATACGGCGCATAGAGGTTGAACGGAATCCCCCACAACGGTTCCGCGTAGACGCAGCCGCGCGCATTTCCGGTCAGGTTTTTCAGGGCGGTGACTAACACGTGGGGTTTCAAGTTTAAAACTTATGCTCCTGGATTGGATCTGCGCCCGGCCGGGACAATGAATGACCGCAGTAAGCTGTGCGGTGTCAAGGAGTACAAAATCCAAGACCGCGCGGCAAGCCGCGGGGTATTTATCATCCCGCGAAAGCGGGATAAAAACAGCGGCCAGGCGCTCAGCCGCCCGGCCGGTCGAATATAAAATATCTTGCCTATTGTACAATATTTTCCGATCGAAAAACCGCCACGGCTCCAGCCCCCAGGCCGGGCCGCCTATGCCGGTTTTGAAGGAACGCGAAGAAAGAAGTCTTTTTCGCGTCCTTCCGGTTTCCCATCGTGCTCTTCGTGGTTTCGGAAGCCCGCCCCCCAAAACCGCTTTCCCCCATCTCTAGGGATGGGGGGGATCCATACCACCGCAATAAATGACCCCTCTCAGGGGGAGGGGAATGCCGCGCCGGTGCTCGTCCTTTCGGCTTTCTTCACCCCTCGGAGCAGATACAATAATATCCGTGAAAACAAACCTCCGATTGGTCATCCTCGCCGACACCCACGGCTTTCACCGGCAACTCGCGATTCCGGACGGGGACATCCTGATCCACGCCGGTGATTTCTGTTTGTATGGGGACCTGTCTGAACTCGACGATTTCAACGACTTTCTCGGATCGTTGCCGCATCGCCATAAAATCGTGATCGCCGGCAACCACGACCTCTGCCTGGAACAGCAACCCGGGGAAAGCCGGAGCCGCCTGACCAACGCCGTCTACCTGCAGGATCAGTCGGTTTCCGTGGAGGGGATCACGTTCTACGGCAGCCCGTGGCAACCGGAATTCCAGGGGTGGGCCTTCAACCTGCCGCGCGGCAAAGCCCTCAGGGAAAAATGGGATTTGATCCCCGAGGATACCGGCATCCTCATCACCCACGGTCCGCCGCATGGAATTTTAGATTTAACCATGGTTGGCGATAACGCGGGCGACGAGGAACTGACCCGGGCGATCAAACGAGTAAAACCGTCGATCCACGCCTTCGGGCACATGCACGAAAGCTACGGTATCCTGAAAAAGGGGCCCACCACATTCGTCAATGCCTGCATCTGCGATGCGATGTACCAGCCGGTGCGCAAGGCTGTTGTGTGGCGGTTGTGAGCAGACAGGATGTACAGGATTGCAAAGGCGGATTGACGGGAGTTCCATCCCATCCCACCTCTCCCTTTCCCGGGGGATGAATCCCCGTCAGACCATGGACGATGGGCGGTATAGAGACCATCGACCATAGACATTGGACGATGGCCGGTAAAGAGACCATCGACCATAGACCATGGACGATGGCCGTTAATTGTTATTGATGGGTTTCCCGTCTGCCGATGTGCATAATCATTGGAATGGATTATCGAGATCAAGAAATATTATCATCTGGAACAACCATCGGCCATGGTCCATGGTCCATCGTCCATCGTCTATTTTTCGGTGGTCGATGGTCGTACTCTTCCCATCGTCGTTAACTTCCTCATCCGGCTGCTCGACAAACCCTCTCGAGCAGCCACCTTCTCCCGGCTTACACCGGGAGAAGGAGAACCCAGCTTTCAGATCCAATAAATTAATTTGGTAGTATCTTTTTCAATCATCAATAGTCATAAAGCCACACCTCATAGGACCGGCCATCGTCCATCGTCTATCGTCCATCGTCAGGTTTTTCCCGTCACCCGCCGCTTCCATGACGATGGGATGATCAACCCGACTGCGACGCCGGCGATCCCGGCACCGATCAACCATCCGAACGGGATTCCCCCGGACGGAGCCGGCGCGGGCGGCAAAGCTTCCATAGTCGGGGTTTCGAATACCGTCGGCGTATCGGTGCCTGGTGCTTGCGTGGCGGTTTCCGTTTTGATTTTTACTTCGGTGGACGTTTTCGTCGCCGGAACGGCCGTCGTCGGGACGGGCGCGGAAGTACTCAGCAAATCCGGATCATAATTAAGCTGGTCATTGATGGTTTGCTGCACTTTAAGCGCCAGTTCGTTTTGCGGGTCGATCTGGAGCGCCAGGTTCAATTCGCGCTGCAGACCGGCGATGACTTCGTTGCGGTCGAATCCGGCCCCGCTGTATCCGCTGCACAGCGGGAGCAGCCGGTTGAAATAGATCTTAGCCCATTCAGCGTGCAGGTCGGCGGAATCCGGGTTGTAGGTCAGCCCCTCCAGCACGATCGTCTCGGCCAGGCGCGAGGCCCCCGGCCCTCCGCTTGCGCACATGGACTGATACATGTCCGCAAGCGCGATGATGGATCGTATATCCTGCGGATTCTCTCCGGTCTCGCGTTCCAGGTCGAGGACCTTCTGCCAGGCCGCCGGCGAGAGGAAATGCAGGCGGA
>CAZYSF010000290.1:0-14566 GCA_964649635.1 uncultured Anaerolineales bacterium
AACGCGCCCGGCGCGCCGCGCTCGACGTCGCCCGCGACATGCTGGCGCTGTATGCCCAGCGGGAAGCCGCCCAAGGACGGGCCTTCTCCGCGGACACCCCCTGGCAGCGCGAATTGGAAACCTCCTTCCCCCACATCGAGACTGAAGACCAATTGCGCGCGATCGACGAAGTCAAACAGGATATGCAGCGCCCGCGGCCGATGGACCGCCTGATCTGCGGCGATGTCGGCTACGGGAAAACCGAGGTTGCGCTGCGCGCCGCGTTCAAGGCGGTGATGGACGGCGTGCAGGTGGCGGTGCTCGTACCCACCACCGTCCTGGCCCAGCAGCACTTTCAGACTTTCTCCCAGCGTCTGGCGGCATTCCCGGTGCGGGTGGAGATGCTCTCCCGATTCCGGACGCCGACCGAGCAGGCCCGGATCCTTGCGTTGCTGGCGGACGGCAAGCTGGACATCCTGATCGGCACCCACCGCCTGATCCAGCGCGACGTCGCCTTCCCCAACCTCGGCCTGGTGGTGATCGACGAAGAGCAGCGCTTCGGCGTGGCGCACAAGGAGCACCTGAAGAAACTGCGCACCGAGGTGGACGTGCTCACCCTGACCGCGACGCCGATCCCGCGCACGCTCTACCTTTCGCTGGCCGGCGTGCGCGACATCTCCACCATCAACACCCCGCCCGAGGAACGGATGCCGATCGTCACGCGGGTCGGGCCGTATGATGAGAAGCAGGTGCGCCAGGCGATCCTGCGCGAGATCGAGCGCGGCGGGCAGGTGTTCTACCTCCACAACCGGGTGGAGACGATCCGGCCGGTGCGGGAAAAACTGGCCGCGCTTGTTCCGGAGGCGCGGATCCGCATCGGGCACGGGCAGATGCCCGAGCACGAGCTCGAGCAGACCATGGACGCGTTCGTCCGGCGCGAAGTGGATGTGCTCCTGTGCACGTCGATCATCGAATCCGGGCTCGACATCCCGAACGCCAACACACTGATCATCGATCGGGCGGATACCTTCGGGTTGGCGCAGCTCTATCAGCTGCGCGGCCGGGTCGGACGCGGCCCGGTGCGCGCCTACGCCTACTTCTTCACCGACCGCCGCCACCGCCCCACCCCGGAAGCCTACGAACGCCTGCAGGCGCTGGCGGAGCAAACCGAACTGGGGGGAGGATACGCGATCGCGATGCGCGATCTGGAAATCCGCGGCGCCGGTGAAATTCTCGGGACCCGCCAGAGCGGCCACATCGCGGCGATCGGGTTTTACCTGTACACCCGGCTGCTTTCGCAGGCGGTGAGGCGCCTGCGCGCCGAACGGGATGGAAAAACGCCGGAGATAGACAGCCTGCCCCCGAGCGTGGACCTGCCGCTGGCTGCCGCGCTGCCGGAAGAATACGTTCCGGACCGCGACCTGCGCCTCCGCCTCTACCGGCGGATGGCCGAAATTGGGTCGCAGGAGGAATTGGCGGCCCTGCGAAAGGAACTCGAGGACAGGTTCGGGGAACTGCCGGAGGCGGCCGAGAATTTGCTGTATCAATTGCGGGTGAAGATCCTCGCCCAGCGGGCGGGTGTCGACGCCGTGGCGATGGAAGGCGGCGTGCTGACGGTCGGGGTCATCCTCGGCGAGGAAGCCCGCGCCATGGAGCTCCATCCCCGGGCGCGTTACAGCAAGGGCCGGTTGTACATCCCGGCTGGAAGCGACCCGGCAGGATGGAGGCCGGAGTTGGAGAAACTTCTGGAAACACTCGCCTCCAGGCGCCAACGCTGATCGGCGAGCAGGCGTCGTCCGCCCTGGCGGCAGGGGGATGACCGTCCGCCCGTATAGCCCTCTTCAAGTTATTCTTATCCAAGGATGTCCTTTATAATTCAGAAGGATATACACCCGCGAAGGGGAAGGGCGCGGATTTGCCACCTGCCTTGTCCTTACGCCAATCGGGGAATTGAAGATGCCATCGGAAAAGTCTTCCGTCCGCCGCAAACCGGCTTCCAAACCGCAGCCATCCATCTTGCAGCTATTGCCGGACGGCATAATCCGGCTGGACGCGGCCGGCCGGATAAAAGAAATCAATCCTGCGGCGCGGAAAATGACGGGGTTGACGGAGCGCAAGGCTTTGGGGAAATCCATCCGGGCCGTGTTCCCGGCGTGGGAGGAATGGAATGCCCGGTTGAACTCCTGTAAAAATGATGCCGTCGTCCATTCGCCGAACTGGCCGGATGGCACCCTCGAAATACTCCGGCTTCGCCTGGCTCCCGTCCGGGGAAAAAGCGCGGGCAGCATCCTTTACCTGAGGGATTTGTCGGAGAGCATCCGGATGGAGCAGGATCACAAACGCGCGCTGGAACTCCTGCTGGAAAAGAACACCAGCATTCAGACATTAAACGCGTCGCTCCGGGAGCAGGCCATCCGGGACCCGATCACCGGCCTGTACAACCGCTGCTACATGGAAGAATCGCTGAAGCACGAACTGGCCCGGGCGGCCCGTTCCAAAACCCCCATCAGCGTCCTGCGGATCCGGCTCGATCAATTTCAAAAAGCCGGAGAGGTATACGGGGATAAGGCCGGCATCGAAATTTTAAAGATCATGGGGTCGCTCGTCTACCGCTACATCCGGCGCGGGGACCTTGCCAGCCGGCTTGGCGGCGAAGATTTTCTGGTGGTAATGCCCGGCGCTTCGCCGTCCATCGCCGAACCGCGCGCCGAGCGGCTGCGCCTGGCGTTTCATGATTCGATTCTAAATTATCTCGGATCGAAGATTGAATGCGCCTTTTCCTGCGGGCTGGCTTCGTATCCGGCGCAGGGCGTGACGGCCGACGCATTGCTCCAGGCCGCCGAGCAGTCGCTTCAGGATGCGATCACGGCGGGCGGCAACCGGGTCATCACCAGCGCCTGATTTGCGGTTTTATTACCGGAGTTGATTCATTTCATGGTGGCTGCTTGGGTGTGCCGAAGTTCGTTGAGTAATAAGTACGCGGATTTTCGCGGATGTGGTAATAATTTTTCCGTGTTTTCTAAAAGGGGTTTTCCGCGAAATCCGTGGAATCCGCGTTCCGGTTTCTCCAGGTTGAGCCGTTACCGCCGCAGGCGGCTAGATCGCCTCTTGCGCGACTTTCTCGCCGAACGACAGCAGCGCCTTCACCATTTTTTCGTCGCGGCCTTCGGCGTATACGCGCAGGACCGGCTCGGTCCCCGAAGGGCGGATCAGCAACCAGGATTCATCCTCCAGCAGATATTTCACCCCGTCCAGCGTTTGGATCTTGCCTACCTTCACGCCGCCCAGCATGGCAGGGGGAGTTTCGACCAGCTTCTTGGTGATATCCACTTTGGAAACCGGGTGGACCAAGCGCAGATCCCGGCGTTGATACAAAGCCGGACCCACTTCGCGTAAAAGATCCGCGACCAAGGCGTCCAGCGGTTCCCGGTACACCGCCACCATCTCGATCAGCAGCAATCCGAACAGCACGCCGTCGCCTTCGGGGATATGCCCGCGGAAGCTCATGCCGCCGGATTCCTCGCCGCCGATCAGCACGTCGCCCTTGAGCATATGGTCGGCGATGTAATTGAATCCGACCGGCGTCTCGAGGACTTCCAGCCCGTACTTGGCGGCCAGCCGGTTGATCATCTGGGTTGTGGAAACGGTCTTGACCACCTTCCCGCGCCAGCCGCGTTTTTCCACCAGGTAGCGCAGCGCCAGGGCCATGATCCGGTGCGGATCGACAAATTGGCCGCGCCCGTCCATCGCCCCGGAACGGTCGCCGTCGCCGTCGGTCGCCACCCCCAACTCGCCGTGGCCGGCGGCGATCGCGCCCGCCAGCGCCCCCAGATTGCATGCGATCGGCTCGGGGTGGACGCCGCCGAAACCGGGGTTCATCTCCCCGCGCACCTCGAATACTTCACAGCCCGTTCCCTGCAGAATGGTTTTAATCTGCCCGCGCCCGGAGCCGTACATGGAATCCACGACGACCCGCGGCGGTTTGGACGCGATCGCATCGAAGTTGATCAGCTTGCGAAGATGTTCATGGTATGCCGGGATGGGATTGAAGCGCCGGATCTTTTTGGATTCGGTCGCCTGATCGAAATCCATCAGGTTCGGGCCGCGGCCGCGGGCTTCGTTGTCGGAGAGGTAGATCTCCACCCGGCGGCATTGCTCGGGGAGCGCCGATCCCCCGTACGACGATTTTAATTTAATGCCGTTGTAGCGGGGCGCGTTGTGCGACGCGGTGATCATTACGCCGCCCATCGCCTTGAGATGATGGACCATGAAGGAGATCGCCGGAGTCGGCGCATCGGCCTGCGCCAGGTGCACGATGTACCCGTTGGCGGCCAGCACGCGCGCCACTTCCCCCGCGTACCGGTCGGAAAGGAACCGGGTGTCGAAGCCGACCACCATCTCCTTCTTCGCGCCCCCTTCCGAATGGGCGGGAATCCGGTTCCAATCCGGTGAGGCGGCCGCGTCGGCGATGGCCTGGGCCACCAGCCGAAGGTTGGTGAAGGTGAAGGTGTCCGAGATGACGGCGCGCCAGCCGTCGGTCCCAAAATGGATCGTCATAAATGGAGATCTCCCTTGGCGGCCGCCCGCAGGATGCGCGGGCAAGGCCGATTGGTTTTTTCGTTCCGCAGAATCCTATTCCGGCCCGTCTGCCTTACATCGCGGCGGCGAATTCCGGCCGGATTTTCGCCGTACCGCGGATCCCCCGGATCGCCTGCGGTTGAAACACGATCATCATGAAAGCCTCATCCGGGACTTCATCAAATTCGCACCGAATCCCGTACTTCGAGGCTTTCTCGAATCCGAATTTCGGATAATAGCCGGGGTGGCCGACCACAACGACGAAGGGAACGCCCGCCGCGCGAAGTTCCCCCAATCCCGCCTTGGTTAATGCGGTTCCGACCCCCTGCCGCTGCCGTTCCGGCGCAACCGCCAGCGGCGCGAGCCCCATTCCGTTGACCGTGGTCTGAGCGTTTTCTATCCAGACCGGGGTGAAGAGGACGTGCCCTATGACGATTCCTTTGTCCTCGGCGACCAGCGAGATTCCCTCGGGGCAGTTGATGCGCAGCAGATCGACGGCCTTCGGCTCCGCATCCTGTCCGAAGGCGCGGAAATTCACGTCGTACACGGCTTTTTCGTCACCCGGGAGCTCTCGGCGGATTTTTACCGGCATGGAATGCGACTCGATCTCCGCGGAATTTTCCGCTTAAGAAGCGTTCTTCCGGCGCGGCGGGTCATTATACCTAAAAGGCGCCGCGTCCGAGCGATCGGTTATCCGGGGTGGATTGCTTTGGCGGCTTCCTGCGCGGAATCAGCCGGGGGGAGGCCGTCGAGAAGGACCTGCCGGGCGGCTTTGGAAAATACCGGGCCGGCGAAGACCAGAATCTCATCATCTGGGAACGGGAGCGATGCCTCCGAAATGGACAAGGCAAAATCCCGCCGCGTGCCCGCATCCCATTGTTCCATCGCCGGACGGACGGGCGGCAGAACTCCCTGCGCCTCCGACCATTCGGCCAGGAACGCCGGATCCGACAGCCAGGACATGAGATCCCCCGCCATTTTCTGGCGGGCTGGATCGGCCGTGGCGATTGCCCAGGACCAGCCGGTGGATAACGAGAAGGCTTCCCCCTCCGGTGTCGGCAAATGCCCGAGGAAATAGTCGCTGGCCTTGGAGACGATCGAATAAAGGGTGACGCTGGAATCGCCGACGCTCTCGATCGCCAGGAACGCGCTCTCAAAAGACTCAAGCTGCAGGCTGCGCGGATTGAGCACCCCGCTCTCCTGCATCGCCTGGAGCCAGCTTAGCGCCTGGGCAAGCGGTTCCGGCTCGATTCGGGTATCCGCGATGGATAGGAGCGGCGTGCCGCCGGCGGCGTAATACCCGAAGAACAGGAACAGGGCCCGCGAATCCGCAAGGGGCGCAAACATCGGGCTGATCCGGTCGCTGGTGTCGGCCCAGCGCCGGGGAGTGGGGAAGGGCATGAGAGTCCCGGCCATGACGATGGCATCTCCCGCAAACGGAAGACCAAACTTCCGACCATTCACGGTAACCATGGACTGGGCGTATGCGAAGTAGGAATCCCATGCATCCGCCGGAAATACTCCGTCCAACGGATGGATCAGTTCCTTGATTGCGGCCGCGTGCAGGTTGGATTGATCCAGCGCAACCACATCCGGTGATGCACCCGGAGCGGCCGCAGACGCCGCGGCCAGCGAATCACGAAGGCCCCCGGCGCCGTTGGCCGCCTTTACCCGGATCACGACCTTGGTTCCCGGATGGAGGGCCTCATATGCGTCGATCCGCTGGTTGAGGAGTTCGCCGGCCGGGGATTGGCTGTCTGAGCGGAAAGCCGGCGGAATCCAAACGGTAAGCGCGGAGAGGGCGGCGGTCGGCTCCGGGGTCGGCGATTCCACCGGCAGGGGCGTGACCACAGCCGTATCGCCGTGGACGGCAGTTCCTGTCCCCAGCACAGATTGACACGCCGCCGCGCCGGCCATGACGGCCATCAGCACTACCCAAGAGTACATTAGGTTTAAAACCCGCCGAGGATCGCGCATGGATTCTCCTGAATGCAAGCTGGAAATTGGAGCGCATAATATCACAAGCGTGTTTTTATACGAAAAAGCCGCAGGAAAAACGAATTATCCGTGCGGCATGGTATTCTTCATTCCGCGAAAGCAGGATAAAATTTTGTGCCTCCGGCCGGCCATGAATCGGGGTAAGGCCTCCCCCGGCCGCGGCGCCAAATTCCGTGCGTCACTGGTATGATCCCGACTCCAATGCGCTGGCTAATCGATTTAGACGGACAACAGCCGCGCGCCCTCGAGTGGGCCCGCGAGTTTTTCTCCGAATATGACACCACCCTGCTGGCCTGGATCCGAATCGACCGCGGGCGGGGGAAATACACTGGCGCCTACGGGCGGTGCTGGTTCCCGAACCGCCGGATCCCGCATTACCGGATCAGCTGCCAGGTCCCCGGTCCGTTCCCCTGTGACCTCCCCACCCGGCAATCCCCCGTGTACATCACGCCCGACGGATCGCATCCGCCGTTTCCTCCCGGAACACGGCCGGGTGACCGGGTGAAGGATATGCGCACCGGGCGCGAGTGGATCCGGATGTTGGGATCCACCCGGCTGCGGACCATGGACGAGGCCATCGTCTGGGTTTTGGCGCACGAGGCGTTCCATTTTCTGCGCCGGACCCGCCAGGTGCCGGGCCGCAACAATGAAATCCAGGCGGACCGGTTTGCGGACGATACGCTGCGGTTTTATCTGACCGGGAAGTAGGATGCCGGATTGGATGGATGCATCGCGGTGTGCTATGATTCGCCCCGGCAGGCGCTTGTGAGATCCGCGCCTTCCCGGTACGGCCGGCTCACGATCGATGGAGGTCGGGTATGTCCTATATGGACGATGTCCTCGCGGTAATCCTGGGCGGCGGCCGCGGCAGCCGTTTGTTCCCCCTCACCCGGATGCGCTCCAAGCCTGCCGTTCCCTTCGCCGGGAAATATCGCCTGATCGACATCTCCATCAGCAATTGCATCAACTCGGGGATCTACCGGGTCGCGATCCTCACCCAGTACAATTCCGTCTCCCTCCACCGCCATATCGCCAACACCTACAACTTCGACGTATTCCACACCGGCTGGGTGCAGGTCCTGGCCGCCGAACAGACTCCCCTGCACGAGGATTGGTATCAGGGAACCGCGGATGCCGTGCGCAAACAACTCGGGCAAATCCGCTCCACGCGCGCGTCGCGGGTGATGATCCTGGCCGGCGACCACCTCTACCGCATGGATTACACCTCGATGGTGGAATTCCACCTCGAAACCGACGCCGACATCACCATCGCGGTGCACCCCGTGTCCGCGGACGACGCGTCGCGGCTCGGAATTCTGAAGCGCGACACCAACCTGCGCATCCACTACTTCGCCGAAAAGCCGAAGGATCCCGGAGTACTGGCCGAAATGGTCAGCCGCAACGATCCCGCGCGCCCGTATCTCGGATCGATGGGCGTGTATCTGTTTAAGACGCCCGTGCTCCTCGATTTGCTCGAGCACTCGCGCGAGAGTGACTTCGGAAGCGAGATCATCCCCCAGGCAATCTGTTCCCACAAGGTGTTCGGATTCGATTTCGACGGATATTGGGAGGATATCGGGACCATCCGCTCGTTTTACGAAACCAACCTGGCCCTGACCCTCCCCACGGCGCCGTTCAATTTTTACGATGCGCGCCGCCCGATCTACACCCACCCCCGCTTCCTTCCCGGATCGATCCTTCACCACACCGACCTGGAGGATGTCCTCCTGGCCGAGGGCTGCAAAATCAACCATGCGCGAATCCGCAATTCGGTCATCGGCCTGCGCAGTCAGATCGCGGAAGGGGTGGAGATCCGGAAGAGCGTGATCCTCGGCGCGGACTATTACGACGTGCCCGGATTTGACACGCCGCGCGGCGTGCCGGTGGGAATCGGGCCGGACTGCAGGATCGCCGGCACGATCATCGACAAAAACGCGCGCATCGGAGCCGGAGTGCGAATCCAGGAATTCCCGCCCGGGGCGCATTTGGACGGGGAAGGCGGCAACTGGTATGTGCGCGATGGTGTCGTCGTCATCCCCAAGGATGCGATCATTCCGCCGCACACCAACATCGGTCCGGATGAGCAACTTTCCTTCATCTCAGGATGATCCGGCTTAAAAAAAAGGCGCGATCGCCGATCGCGCCCATAGAACTTGTTCACCTTATCGAACAATCGTCATGCCCGCATGTTTTTAGCGGGCATCCAGAGGTTTTAGCGTTATGGAGCCTCTGGATTCCCGCTGAGATCACCCTCGCTCCGCATCCATTCCGGCTCCTAGAACAAATGCGAGCCGCAATGTTCCGCGAGGGCGGGCGCGGGAATGACAACCATCCACATCATTATTCATACCGCAACGCCTCGACCGGTTCCAATCCCGCCGCGCGCGAAGCCGGATAAATCCCGAAGAACAACCCGACGGCGGCCGAGAACAGCGTCGCCAGGAGCACCGAATCCAAGCCCACGACCGGGGTGAAGGCGTTCCCGGTGGCGGTGGCAATCTGCCCGACCAGGAAGGCCAGCCCCGCCCCCAGCGCGATCCCGATCAATCCACCGAATATGCTCAGGGTGGCCGATTCGGTGAGGAACTGGATAAGAATATCCCGCCGGCGCGCGCCCAACGCTTTGCGCAATCCGATTTCGCGGGTGCGTTCCGTCACCGATACCAGCATGATGTTCATGATCCCGATCCCGCCCACCAGGAGCGAAATCGCGGCGATCCCGCCCAGGAAGATGGTCAGCACCCCCATGATCTGGGAGGTCAGGCTGAGAAAATCCTCCTGGGTCATGAGCGTGAAATCATCCTTGCCAACCTCGGTGTGGTGGCGCACGCGCAGGATCTGCCGGATCTCCTCGGAGGCATCCGGCACGGCCGAAGCGTCCACCGCCGACGCCACGATCATATCCACCCGGTTGGGGGCCTCGCCGCTGCGCTGCGCCAGGCGGCTGACAGCCGTGCTGTAGGGGACGTACAGGACGTCATCCTCATCGGAAAAACCGCTCCCGCCCTTGGAAGCCTGGATGCCGATGATCCGGAACGGCTGGCCCTGGATGCGGACCGTTTCTCCGATCAATCCCTCCGACGATCCGAATAGATTCTCAGCCGTGGTCACGCCCAGCACCGCCACCGACGCACGCCCGTTCATGTGAATTTCGGAGATGAACTCGCCGTCCGCCATTTCCAGGTTGCGGATCTCGTCGTAGGATGGCGTGACGGCGGTCACGGCCATCGTGACCGTTTCCCCGGAAGCCGAGATCTTTATCCGCGAGAGCGAGTACAAGACCGACGTCGACAGAATCGACGGCGCGTTGAGCGGGTCGCCGATCGCATTGGCATCTTCGAGGGTAAGCGGCCGGCGGATGGTGACCTCCTCGTTCGTGGAGCCGATGACGAAGATGAGGTTGGTGCCGATGGAACTGATCGAACCGGAGATGGTGGCCGTGGCGCCCTGCCCGACCGAAAGCATCGCAATCACCGCGCCCACGCCGATGACAATCCCAAGCATCGTCAGGCCGGAACGCAGCTTGTTGGAGGTCAGGCTTTCCAGCGCCTCAAGCAGGTTTTGCGTCAGAAACATAATCCTCCTCGATGCAGCCGTCCTTCAGCTTGATCGTCCGGTGGGCGCGTGCGGCGACGTTGGAATCATGCGTCACGATGATCAGGGTAACGCCGCGTTCGGCATTTAGCTGGAGCAGGAGGTCGAGGATCTCAGCCCCCGAGCGGCTGTCCAGGTTCCCGGTCGGTTCATCCGCCAGGATGATCGCCGGTTTGTTGACCAGCGCCCGGGCGATCGCCACCCGTTGCTGCTGCCCTCCGGAAAGTTCCATCGGCCGGTGCTCCATGCGCTCTTCCAATCCGACCAGCCGCAGCACCTCCTGCGCGCGTTCCCGCCGGCCTTTGTTTATCCCGGCGTATCGCAGCGGCAATTCCACATTCGCCGTCGCCGTCGAACGGCCCAGCAGGTTGAAACTCTGAAATACGAAACCCACCTTCCGGTTGCGGATTTCCGCCAGCGCGTCGTCCTGCAATTCCGAAACCGTCTTCCCGTCCAGCCGGTAGGAGCCCGAGGTCGGCCGGTCCAGGCAGCCGATGACGTTCATCAAGGTGCTTTTCCCGGATCCGGAAGGCCCCATGATCGCCATGATGTCGCCGCGTTGCACGCGCAGGGTCAATCCATCCAGGGCGTTCACGTCCACTTCGCCCATCCGGTACACCTTGCGGATGTCCTTCAGTTCGATCACCCAGTCTTCCATGGCCGGTCCTTATCCTCCAAACATCCCGCCGCCGCCCCCGCCCCCGCCGCCGAACGGCCCGCCGGATCCGTTGAAGAAGGTAGTGGACGGGTTGAGAACGATCACATCGCCCTCCTTCAGATTCCCCGTCAGCACCTGGCTCATCGTATCGTTGCTGGCGCCGAGTTCGATCTCGACCGGCTGCATGGTGCCGTTGACGTAGAGGTAAACCACGCGCGACCCGTCGACCGTCCGAACGGCCCGGTTGGGCACCAGCAGGACGTTCTCCAGATGCTCGACCTCGATCTCCACCGCCACCGTCATCCCGGGCAGAACCCGGTCATCCGGATCGACGACCACGACCTTGACGGGGTACGCCACCGAGCCGGCCGAAGTGGTCGCGTTCAGGTTGATCTCCTGAACCGTGCCCTGATACACGGTGTCGAAAATGGCATCCAGCACCAGTTCGGCCCGCTGGCCGACCACGACACGGTTGTAATCCACTTCCGCGATCGGCACATCCACATGCAATTCGGTAAGGTCCGCGATCACCAGCGCCGCGCTCCCGGGATTGATGGTATCCCCCGGCGCCAGATCGATGCTCATGACGGTCCCTGCGAAGGGTGCGGTGATCCGCACCTGATTCAGAGTCGCCTGGGCCGCGTCCACCCGCGCCTGCGCCGCCTTCAGGTCATTCGCGGGAACCCCGTCCTTCAGACGGTTGTAGGCCGCCAACGCATCGTCATAATTCGCCTGGGCCAAATTCAATTTCGCCTTGGCTATCTCGAGCGCCATTTCGGTGTCTTTGTTTCCGCCGGATGTTCCAATTCCCTGTGCGTAGTATTTCTGGGCGAGCTCCAGCTCGCGCAATGCATCCAAATACGCCTGATACCGTTTCGCCAATTCCCGCATCGCTGCCCTGCTGCCGTCGTTGTGGAACCGGAAAGTCTGCCAATCCAGGTAGGTCTGGTTGACCCGTTCCTGGGCCTGCTGAACCCAGCCCTGGCTGTTATTTTTTACCGCCGTTTCGTAGTCGGTCTCGGCCGTATCGAGCGCCTTCCTGGCATTTGCCAAATTTAATTCCGCCTGGGCCAGCGCCGTTTGGGAGCCGGTCAAATCTTCCAGGCTTTTCTGCGCATTGATCAGATCGATCTGCGCGGCGAGGACCGCCTGCGGATAGAAGGCCGGATCCAATTCGATCAGAACCTGTCCGGCCCTGACCCGGTCCCCCATGCGGACATTCACTTTCCCCACCCGTCCGCTGATCGAGAAGGTCATTGCCGCCTGTTGTTTGGCCTGGATCGAACCGGTGGCGCCGATCGAGGCCGTCAGCGTCCCGCGTTCCACCACCGCCGTCTGCAGAGAACTCGCCTGCTGCCGGGAGTTCGCGTTTTGTATAACGATCACCCCGATCACCACCGCCACGGCCAGGATCGCCAGGACCAGGATGGTTCGCCAATGCTTTTTCATAAGTCCTCCGTTTTATAAACCGGCTCAAGGCCGGGCTTCGCAGATTTTTTCATTAAAAGATGCGGCCGAACAATCCCAGCCGCATCCATGCCTTTACCACGCTCCCCATAATCGAAAACCTTCCGCGCCCCCTCCCGGAGACGATTTTCGCATTCGCGGTGCCGGCTGTTCCCGGTGAATTTTTCAAACCCCGCTAATCGATGGAGGAGGTTTTTTCCCTTATTTTTATTCTATTCAGCGAATATGGAGATTATATGTGTAAAGGATTAAAAGTCGGATAAAATGGCGCTAAATTCTGGGGCGATTTCGGGACAATTCCGGGTCGACATGCCTACTTTGGAGAGCCCTGATGGCAGATCCTCAAAACCAACCGCTGATCGACAGAAAAGCACGGATCAAGATCCCGTACGAAGCCCCCCCGGCACGACCGGTTGCGGAACGGGTGAAGGATTTCCGCGAAACGATTCTCCCGCTTACGCCTGAGCGGGCGATGCGCGAGGCGGGCCGCTGCCTGCAGTGCCCGATGGCGCCTTGCGTTAAAGCCTGCCCGGCCGGCAACGACATCCCCGGCGCGCTCTTAAAAATCGAACAAGGGGATTTCCTCGGCGCGGCGAAAATCTACCGCCGGACGTCCACCATGCCCCAGATTTGCGGGCGGGTCTGCCCGCACGAACAACTTTGTCAATGCGCCTGCGTCCGGAATAAAAACCACGAACCGGTGTTGTGCGGCGCGCTGGAATCCTTTGCGGCCGATTTCGAACGCGCGCAAAACCCCTTCAACATTATTCCCGGCTCCCCCAGCGGCAAGCGCGTCGCCGTGGCCGGCTCCGGGCCGGCCGGGCTGGCGTGCGCCGAGCAGCTGATCCTGCAGGGGCATGCGGTGACGATTTTCGAATCCGCGCTTGGTGCCGGGGGCCTGCTCACCTACGGCATTCCCGAATTTAAACTCGATCAGGCAATCGTCGACATCCTGATCGAGGATCTGCGTCACGCCGGGGTGGAGATCCGCACCGGCATCGCCATCGGGAAAGCCCATCCCGTGGATGAGCTCCTGCGGGACGGGTACCAGGCCGTATTCCTGGGGACCGGCGCCTCGATCCCGACCTGCATGCAGGTTCCCGGAATCGATCTGCCGGGTGTATTTCCGCCGGATGAATTCCTGGCCCGCTTGAATGTCGATCCGGCCATCCTGCCCGAAGGCTGGCGGGAACCGCTGACAGTCGGAAACCGCGTCGCGGTGATCGGCGGCGGGGATACGGCGTCGGACTGCCTGCGGACCGCGCTGCGGAAGGGCGCCAGCAAGGTCACTTGCCTGTACCGGCGGACGGAAATGGAGATGCCGGGCGGGAAGAAAGACCGCTTCCTGGCGGGCGAGGAGGGCGCGGAGTTCCGTTTCCTGATCCAGCCGATCCGTTTCATCGCCGGGCCCGACGGCAGGGTTAATGCGATCGAATGCCTGAAGTGCGAGTTGGGAGATTGCGATGCGCAGGGCCGCCGGCGTCCGATCCCGATCGACGGATCCAGCTTCGTCGTGGAAACCGACACCGTCGTCTGCGCGCTCGGGTACGGCGCCAATCCGGAGATCGGACGGAACACGAAAGGCTTGGTGATCGACAAGAACGGCCTTTTCCAGACCGATCCGCAAACCGGCGCAACCTCCCGCCCCGGTATTTTCGCGGGGGGCGATGCGGTCTCCGGGCCGGACCTGGTGGTGACGGCGATGGCCGCCGGCCGCCGGGCAGCCGCCTCGATCGACCGGTATCTCCACAACACCGATACCTGAGCAAAAACCGGAAGCCGCATACCCTCCGGTTCATGGCATAATAATTGCAGCCTGGTAATTGCGCACAATACCCGGCGCAACCCACATCATGCCTGCCTTTATCCCGGAAATCCTGATCGCCCAATGCTCCAACGGGGTCTTCACCGAAGACACGCCGGCGGGTTTTGGCGTCCATCCGGCGCCCCGCCGGGCGGCCCGCGGCCGCGGCGGCGAAGTGTTGTTTACGGCGCTGGCGCTGCAAGCCCGCACCCCGATGCCGGAATCCGAAACCGACCGTCTGGGGCGCCTGATGGCGCAAGTGTATTTCGAGACTCCCGGGTCGGTGACGGCCGCCCTGCGCGCGGCGTTTGTGGCATCCAACGCGGAAGTACTCCCGTTCGGCCAGGCTTCATCCGTCATCGGATCCCCGACCGGGAATATGGTGCAGCTGCACGCGGTCTGCGCGGTCCTGCGCGACGGGGATTTATATCTCGGATACGGCGGAAATATTCTGGCGCTGATCCTGCGCGAAGGCGGCGCGGAGACTT
>CAZYSF010000291.1:0-7300 GCA_964649635.1 uncultured Anaerolineales bacterium
CCAACGAATACACGGATATGATCAAAGCCGGCATCATCGACCCGGTTAAGGTCGTCCGCGGCGCCCTGGAGAATGCGGCTTCCATCGCCGCCATGATCCTGCACACCGAGGCGCTGATTACCGATGCGCCGGAGAAAGAAAAGCCGATGCCGATGCCGCCCGGCGGCGGCGGCGGGATGGATTACTAATCCGTTCCGATACAAGAAATAAAAAACCCCCCGCGTGGACTTTCACGCGGGGGGTTTTTTATTTCTAACCCCTAATCCCTCTCCGGGTGTTCGCCGTGAGAGGGGGCAGGGGTGAGGCTACGGGGTTGGTGTCACCGTATAGGTCGGGGTGAAGCCGTACGTCGGTGAGACGCGGGTCGGAACCGGCGTGGCGATTCCGTAATGGCATTTCAGTTCCATGCCAACGGACAGGAAGTTAGGATCCTCGATTGTGTTTGTCTTGACCAGGTCGTCCACGGTCGACCAGCATTTTCCCGCAATCGACTCAAGCGTGTCTCCCGCCTGTACCCGGATGGAAATGACCGTCCCGGGTTTCGTGTCCGCGGGAATGACGGTCGGCGTGAAGCCGGTTCCTGCCGGTGGAAGAAGGATGGTCGTCCCGACCTGGATGTTGTTTGGATCGAGGGTCGGATTGAGCGCCACGATCGCCTCGACCGAGATGCCGCATTTTTCGGCGATCGTGCTGAGCAGGTCGCCCGCCTGCACGACATATTCCGCCGGACAATTCGGGGTTGGGGTGATGGTGGGCGTTTCCGGTGACGCGGTAAACGTGAGCGAAGGCGTGAAGGTCAGGGTGGCCGCGATCGTGGCTGTCGGCAATGGGGTAGCCGAAGACAGGAACGGCAGCGGCAGCGCGCCCGGACCTCCGATCCCGATGATCAGGAGGAGGATACCGATTACGACGGCAACGCCGGTCATCATCCCGAGAAAGAAGTTGCCCAATCCCTCGCGGCGCTTCGGGTAAAAACCAACGGTATCGCCAAAATCTTCCGAGTTGTTCAAATCAGACATTTTCTCCTTCCCTCCGCGTCTTCCTTGGAGGCCTGTAATGGACCTTTTGAAATGATGGGTGGTTTGGAAGACCGGATGAAGGTATTCTACCGAATTGGCCGGGAACGCGCCACAAGCCGAAAAACCGGCTATTATTCAGCCGTTTTTCAAGCGAATCTGTTCCAAAGCCCATCCCGCACAGGCTTTCAGGACCGGGTCGGCATCCCTGGCGGCGGCTTCCAGGACCGGCACCGCCTCCTCCCGGCCGGTATTCCCGAGAGCGATCAGGAGGTTGCGGCGGTACCCCTCCCGGCCAGCCCGGCGGATCGGGCTGAGCCGGAACCGTTCCCTCCAACCCTCTTCCGGGAGCAGGTATTCCCGTCCCATGTCGCGAACCGGGAAGTGAGCCCGCGGAAAAAACGCACTTTCCGAGGCGGGCGGCGCTTTCCGGTTCCAAGGGCATACGATCTGGCCGATATCGCCGCCGAATACGGCCCGGCCGGTCAGCCCGCGCAGTGTTTCAGGGATCGACCCGCGATGCTCGATGGTGAGGTAGGAAATGCAGCGACCGGAATCTATCGTCCGGTCGGGGAGGATGCACCCGGTCGGGCAGGCTTGCCGGCACCGGTTGCAAGTGCCGCAGCGGTCCGTGGAAAACGGCGGATCGGCCGGGAGATCCAGTCCGGTGAGAATTTCCGCCAGGAATAGGAAAGAGCCGTATCGAGGGTGGATCAGCATCGAGTTCCGCCCGACCCAGCCCAATCCGGCGCGCGAGGCGATCTCCCGCTCGAGCAGCGGAGCGGTATCGACATACCCGCGGCTTTCCACGGACCGCCCGGCCAGGCGATCGATTTGCCCGCACAACATCCGCAGGCGGGCGCGGACGACCTCGTGATAATCGTCGCCAAGCGCGTACGCCGCGACTATGCCCTCAAGCGGAAGTTTTTCCGCGGCCGGCGGCGGGGGATAGGGGATGGCCAGCGCGATGATCGAGCGGGCGGCGGGCAGAAGGCGGGTGGGGTCGGCCCGCATGGCGTGCGAGCGATCGTCCGCCAGGTAGCCCATGCCCGCATGCAGACCGGCGGCAATCCATTCCCGGAACCGTGGAAAATGCTCCGGGGATTCGGCGGAGGTGAACCCGCATAAAACGAAACCCAATTCGAGCGCGCGCCGGCGAATTGCCGCTTTGCAGGTTTCCATATGGAGGGTTACCAGCCGCTGGCGGAAAAAACCGTGGACAGGAACCCGGACCGTTCCTCGGAGTTCATGAACCGCGGCCGGGCGTAATCCACAAAACGGATGGTGAAGAGCTCGACGCCGAGGTACCGCCCCTGATAGAACACGTGCCGGTCGATGAACGCCAGTTCCGTCTCTTGTTGGAAGCCGAACTGATCGAAAAAAAGATTTCCCAACCCGTAATGGATGAAGGTCGAGCCGCTGATAGTAAAGCCTTGCGGATGGTGGGCTTGGCTCCCGGAGACGATCACCGCCCCGGAATCGGCGATCCATCCGAATTCCTCGGCTTGCTGGGCGGTCGGCTCATATTGGTAATACTCGAAGTATTGAAAGGTCATCACCGGCAGATACCCGTCGAGCCGCAGGCTGCGGATCTCGCTCTGAAGGTAATCGAAATCGCACGGGGCGGCGCCGGGCGTGGTGTCTGTCGCCCACTCCCCGTTGTATCCGACCCGGTTGCAGCCGATGAATGCCAGACGGTTGCCGTTGTGTTCTATCCGGACCGGCTGCCGGGCGGAGGATAAATCCGCGCCGCTGGCATAGAACTGCCATCCGCGCTGGCGGTAAAGGTCGAGCGTATACAACAGGGCGCCTTTTTTATAATCCAGGACGTGGTTCCCGGTAAGCTCGACGATATCCGTGCCGACATATTCCAGGAGGTCGATGTAGCGCGGATCGGAGCAGAAAGGGTAAAGCTCGGGGCTCGGATCGGGCGGCGGGCAATTTTGCGCGAAGGGGATCTCGTTGCTGATGTGGGTCAGGTCGGCGGCCTGCAGGAGCGGTCCGACATCCTGGGCCGGATAAGTGATCCCGCGCGCCTCCATGGTGGAGGCCGTCGCGCGCACGAGCGCGGTCACGCCGGTGAGGGCCAAGGTGGTAAGTTTGGACGGATCCCGGTTCGCCGGCGGGATGATGCCGGCCAGTTCGCCGCCGCACAGCCCCGCATCCCCCAGGCAGGATATCGGTACATCGAGTGCGTATCCACCGGGGGTGAATTCCTTCTGCATCGGGGATTGCCCGTTCAGGGTAAGCACCTTCCAGCGCGGTTCGACTTCGCCCCACGGGATGACCGCCCAGGCGGGGCGCGCGGACCATGCCGCATCCAGCAAACCCTCGGCGGGAATCACCTGAGTCGCGCCCGGCGCGGGATTCCCCCACCTTCCGGAAAATACCTCCAGCGTATTCTGATCCACCAATAGCGGCCGGCCGGCGAAGAAGCCGGTATTCTGCCCGGACCATCCTCCCCGCAATTCCGCTTCCGTCACGCCGTCCGTCACGGTCGGGAACGGCGCCGCCAGGACATACGTCCAGCTGGCGATGGGATGTTCGTCCCCGGGCAGGATCCGGACGCTCGCCGCTTCCGGTTCCGCGACGGTCTGCCATTCCCCGGGCAGCTGGAAGGACGAGAGGAACGATTCCGGCAAGGCGGGTGAAAACCAGATCGAGGGCGGGGTTTTTACGGCGGCCGTGGATGCGGCGGCCGTCGACTCCGGGGGATAGGCGGGATCCTGTGAGGGGAGAAACGGAGTGTTGGTGGGTGAAAGGAGGGCCACGGCGGTCTCCGCCGCATCCAGCGTGGAATGTTGTGCGGCTTCTTCCCTTGCGGGATTGACGCCGTTGCACGCCGCCAGCAGGATTCCCGCGAGGAAGAAGATTCCCATTCCGCGAGTCATCGGTTTCATGTCAACCGCATTTCGGAAGCCCCCGGATCATTCCGCCGGAGGCTTCACGGCCTGCATCTCCTCCCAGTTTTCGCCTTGCTTGGCATCCGCAATCAACGGGACGCTGAGGGAAAGCACTCCCTCCATGATTTGTCGCACGATTCGTGCCGCCTGCGGAATTTCGGGGGCGGGGCAGTCGAAGACCAGTTCGTCGTGCACCTGCAGGATCATCCGGGCATCCAGGCCGGCTTTTACCAGCGCATCCGGCAGCCGGATCATGGCGATCTTCATGATGTCGGCAGCCGAACCCTGGACCGGGGCGTTGATGGCTTCCCGTTCCGCCCGGTTGCGCGCGTTCACATCCAGCCGCGCCGCCGGACCGAGCTCCGGGAAATACCGCCGCCGGCCGAGCATAGTCTCCACAAAGCCCTGCTGGGCGGCCTGGCGTTTAAAGTTCTCCGTCAGATCCCGGATTCCAGAGAAGCGTTCGAAGTAGGTATCGATGAATTTTTGGGACTCAGACAGCGTCATGTCGGTGGAACGGGTTAATCCGTATACCGTTTGGCCGTACAACAGCCCGAAGTTGACCGCCTTGGCGTGCCGCCGCATCGCGGGCGAGACCTCCGCCAGCGGCACCCCGTACACCGCCGCCGCCGTCGCGGCGTGGATATCCTCGCCGCGGCGGAAAGCTTCGGTCATCCCCGGGTCCTTTGCCATGTGCGCCGCCAGGCGCAGCTCGATCTGGGAATAATCGATCGAAAGCAGGCGGCGGCCGGAGGTGCCGGTGAACGCCCGGCGCAGCCGCCGGCCTTCCTCGGTCCGGGTGGGGATATTTTGCAGATTTGGGTCCGAGGAGGAAATCCTTCCGGTGACGGTCCCGGTCTGGTTGTAGGAGGTGTGCACGCGGCCGGTGACCGGGTTGATCTCGTCGCGCAGGGCGATGACGTAGGTGGAGAGCAGTTTGGAAAGCTCGCGGTGCCGCCGGATCAGCTCCACCACCGGGTGCTGGCCGGCCAGGCTGTCGAGCACATCCGCGGCGGTGGAATATTTGCCGGCCGCGGTTTTGCGGGATTTGTCCGGCGGCCGCAGCTGCAACTGGCCGAAGAGCGCATCCGCCAGCTGCTGGGTGGAATTAAGGTTGAAGGGCCGGCCGACCAGCGCGTGCACTTCGGTTTCGATTTTCCGCAATTCGGCCTGGAAATCAGCGCCCAACTTGGAGAGGTACGGCAGATCCAGAGTGACGCCCTCCTGTTCCATGGCGGCCAGGACCGGGATGAGCGGCATCTCCATTTCTTCGAACAGTTTCGTCTGGTTGCGTTCCTCCAGCTCTTTTCGCAGCGGCGCGACCAGGCGCAGGGTGACATCCGCATCCGCCGCGGCATAGCACGCCGCCTCGGCGGCGGGCACGCGGTCCATGGTGATCTGCTTCGCGCCCTTGCCGATCAGCGTTTCGATCGGCGTCATCTCCACCCCCAGCCGGACAAATCCGAGGTCCTTCAACCCGAGGCTGCGCGAGGCGGGATTGCACAGCCACTCGGCAATCATCGTATCGAAGGCCGGCGCGGATATCGGCAGCCCGGCGCGTGCCAGGACCGTCAGATCGTATTTGATGTTATGGCCGGCTTTGGGGATCCGGCGGTCGGCCAGCAATCCGCCGAGCCGGTTTTTTATCGCGCCGAGATCGAGGTTCGGGCAGTCCCGGTGGCAGATCGGGAGGTAGTATCCTTCGCACTCCGCGATGGCGAACGAGATCCCGACCAGTTCGGCGCGCATCGGGTCGGTGGAGGTGGTCTCGGTGTCGAGTGACAGGACCGGCGCGCGGGAGATTTTTTCGGCCAGATCCGCCAGCTTTCCGTCGTCATCGACCAGATGCCAGCGGCCCGGTTCCGGGCGCGGCTTCGCCTCGGCGAACATCCCGAGCTGGATGCCGGTGGAGGCGGAAGCGGGAGCGCGCAGGCGCGAGAGCAGGGTGCGGAATTCAAGCGTCTGGAACAGCGCGGCGACTTCTTCGCGGGCGTACTGCCCCACCCGGCATGCTTCGAGTGAAATTTTCACCGGGGCGTCGGTGCGGATGGTGGCCAGGGTGCGCGAGAGGAGCGCGTTCCCGCGCCCGGCCTCCAGTTTCGCGCGGTAGCGCGCCGGGACGGCTTCCAGATTCTCGTAGATCGAATCGAGCGAGCCGTACTTTTGGAGCAGTTCGGTCGCCGTCTTTTCGCCGACCCCCGCCACGCCCGGAATATTGTCGGATTTGTCCCCGACCAGCGCTTTGTAATCGATCAATTTCAGCGGCGCGAATCCCCATTCCTCCTGGAACCGGGCGGCGTCGTAATCGGTGGATTCCGAGAGCGAGCGGCCCGGCAGGCGGACCGAGACCCGGTCGTCGATCAACTGGAGCAGGTCGCGGTCGCCGCTGAGGATCAAGGCGTCGGTGCCATCTTTCCCCGCCTGCCGCGCAACCGTCCCCAGCACGTCGTCGGCCTCGAAACCTTCGGCTTCCAAAACGGGAATGCGGAACGCGCGGACAACTTCCCGGATGCGGTCGATCTGCGGGCGCAGGTCCTCGGGCATTTTGGCGCGGGTGGCTTTGTACTGCGGATACAGATCGTCGCGGAACGTGCGCCCGGTGTCGAAGGCGACGGCCAGGTACTCGGGTTTGTCTTTTTCCAGAAGCGAAAGCAGGATGGAGGTGAAGCCGTAGGTGCCCGCGGTCGGTTCGCCCTGCGCGGTGATCCAGCGGTTTACCTGGGTTCCGGCGGCGGTCAACGCGAAATACGCCCGGTAGGCGAGGGCATGTCCGTCGAGCAGATAGAGTTTAGGCGTCATGATCGTCCGGAGGTTTGGCTTGCCGGGCGCGCCGGAGTTCTTCGGTGATGCTCCGGGGTTTGTGAATGTCGCCGGTGCCCGGCTTGCCTCCGGAAATTTCCCCGGTCTTTCTTTTTTCACCGGCGAAGTCGTCGGTCCGGGGTCTTATCCCGAGAAGTTCGCCGGTCCGGCGCAGCAGACCGCCGAGATCCGCGGTCCGGGGTTTGGCTGCTCCAGGCTCCCCCGTCTTGCGCCGGCCGGCGGCGAGTTCGGCCGTGGTTTTGTGGAAGGCGCCGGTGGCCGGCGGTTTATCCAGCGCCTTCTCGAAAGTCTTCGCCCTGCGGCGGGCGGCCGAAACCGAGGTTCTGCGGTCGAATATCAGCGTCAGGTCGAAATCCCGGGCAATGGAGACGGAATAAAGGAAGACCTCCTCGTCATCCGGCGGGATGCGCACATATTGCATCACCGTGCCACCGGGGGTGACCGACCAGATATCGGCCACGCGCCGGGCGAGGAGGGAAAGTTTTTCGTGGGAAATCGCGCCGGCCCCGGCATGCAGTTCCGAGCCGCGCGTGATCAGGCAGGCCATCACCGAATTCTCGG
>CAZYSF010000292.1:0-8864 GCA_964649635.1 uncultured Anaerolineales bacterium
AAGCCGGTCGAGTAGGCGCGAAGCGCCGTATCGAGACCGCGATGCAGGGGAAGATGACACGGTCTCGATACGCCCTGCGCGGAAGAACCCGCGCAGGGCTACTCGACCACCTTTTGATCCGGGGGTAGGCGCGAAGCGCCGTATCGAGACCGCGATGCAGGGGAAGATGACACGGTCTCGATACGCCCTGCGCGGAAGAACCCGCGCAGGGCTATTCGACCACCTTATTCCTGATCCAATATTGTATAATCCCCGCGGTCTCCATCCTCCGCTTCTGAAAGCCGGACTATCGATCCGATGAAAAAATTCGCGTTTCCTAAAATACAAATAGGCTTTATCGACGCCCTGCTGCTCGCCTCCTTCATGGCGGCGGCGGCCTGGGCGCTCGGCGCTTCCCCGATCCTGATCTTCATACTTGCCTGCGTCGGCCTGATCCCGCTGGCCAAGCAAATGGGGATCGGCACGGAAATTCTCGCCGCGCGCGCCGGCCCCCGGGTGGGCGGGCTGCTCAACGCGACATTGGGAAATGCCGCCGAGCTGATCATCACCCTGGTGGCCATCCGGGAAGGCTACCTCGAACTGGCGAAGGCTTCGATCACGGGGTCGATCATCGGCAACCTGCTCCTGGTGCTGGGGTTGAGCCTCCTGGTCGGGGGTATCCGGAACGGGGCGCAGCGCTTTTCCACCGAGACCGCCAGCCGGTATGCCACGCTCCTGGCGCTGGCGGTGGTGGCCTTAAGCGTGCCGTCGCTGTTCGGCCAGAGCATCGGCGCCCCGGAAGATATCCGGGTGGAGTACCTGAGCCTGGGCGTGGCCGGGGCAATGATGCTGATCTACATCCTCAGCCTGGTTTACTCCTTGAGCGATCACAACGGGGTCATCCCATCCCCGGTGGGGGTGGAGCCAACGCATACCAAGGGCACGTTGAAGAGTGCGCTTATCCGCCTGGGCCTCGCCACGGCCGGGGTGGTCGTGTTGAGTGAAATTCTCGTCGGCGTAATCGAGCCGGTGATCGCTGCCAGCGGCGTGTCGGAGTTCTTCCTGGGTATCATCCTGGTGCCGGTGATCGGCAACGTAGCCGAGCATTTCGTGGCGGTGGAAGTCGCTTTGCGCAACCAGCTGGAACTCAGCCTGGAGGTCGCGCTCGGATCCTGCCTGCAGATCGCGCTGCTGGTGGCGCCGCTGCTGGTGTTCGCCAGCCTGACGATGGGCCACCCGCTGACCCTGGTATTCAACACTTTCGAGGTGATTTCCGTAGTCGCCGGGGTGGCGGTCGTGGCGCTGATCGCCGCCGACGGGCGCTCAAACTGGCTGGAAGGCAGCGTCCTGGTCGCGGTTTACGCCATTTTAGCCTGGGCTTTCTTCCTTATGCCGGTTTAGTCCCGGCTAAGTTCACGCCGGGATGACGTTGGGCAAAGAGCCCTCCTGAATGACAAGGTCAAGCGGGGGGCGTTTCTGATATAATCCCGCAGCCCTAATAAGGCATCACTGGCAAATCGGAGGTCCTGTGAAGACATACCTTAGCATTGCACAAATTATCCTGGGCGTCGTCCTGATCATCGTCATCGTGCTGCAGAGCAAGGAAGCCGGCCTAGGCGGGCTTACCGGCGGCGATGCGGGCGGCGTTTTCCGGGCCCGGCGCGGAGTGGAGAAGGCTCTCTTTAATGGAACCATCATCCTCAGCATTCTCTTCTTCGCCCTTTCCTTCATCACCGTTCTCGCCTTCCGGTAAACCGTTTCCGCCCTGCCGTCGAATGGGCAAAACCCCCACGTGAATTCACCTCAGTCCGGACGGATACAACCTTGAAGCGCTTCCGCTGGCAAATCCTGATCGCCGCCGCGGGGGTGATCCTCGTCCTGCTGCTGATCCTGGCCTTGCGCGGATCCAACACCCCGATCCTTCCGGCCGCACCCGATACGAGCGGCGGGGAATACACGGAGGCGCTTATCGGCGGGATGCAGCGGCTCAACCCGGTCCTGGACGTCCGCAATCCGCCCGACCGCGACGTGGACCGCCTGGTTTTTTCCGGCCTGCTGCGCTTTGACTCCACCGGGGTCCCCGTGCCGGACCTGGCCGAGGGCTGGTTGATTGAGAACGGGACGGCTTACTATTTTAAAATCCGAAACGACGCCTTCTGGCACGACGGCGAGCCGGTCACGGCCCAGGACGTGGTGTACACCTTCGGACTGATCCAGGACAACAACTACCCCGGCCGGAAAGACCTGGCCGCGCTCTGGCGCTCGGTAAAGGTCGAAGCGCTGTCCGCGAAGGAAGTCCGCTTCACGCTGTCCGAGCCCTATGCGCCGTTCCTGGATTACCTCGCCACCGGCCTGCTGCCGTCCCATATCCTGAATGGCATAGGGGTGAAGGAACTGGATACGCTTTCCTTCAACCTGAAACCGGTCGGTTCCGGCCCGTTTACGGTGGAAACCCTGATCGTCGAAGGGGAGACAATCCTCGGCGTCACGCTGCGCCCGTTTGAAAAATATTACGGCACCAAGCCGGCGCTGGAAAAAATCGATCTGTTGTACTACCCCACGCAGGCGGCGGCGTTCGAGGCGCTCCAATCCGGCGAAGTAATGGGCATGGGCGCCCTGACAACCGGCGAACTGCAGACCGCGCTGAAGGGATCCTCCTGGAACATCTACACGGCGCGCCTGCCGCAGGCGTCGGTGGTTTTCCTTAATCTCAAGAACGACGATGTGCCGTTCCTCGGCCAGCGCGACGTGCGCCGGGCGCTGATGCTCGCGATCGACCGGCAGCGGATCATCGATACGGTGCTGGCCGGGCAGGCGGTGCTGGCCGCCGGGCCGATTCTTCCCGGAACCTGGGCGGAGGACCCGAACCTGCTTCCGCTGGCGTACAACCCGGACGAAGCGGCCCGCCTGCTGGATGCGGCCGGATGGGCCATTCCCACCGGCGCGACCCCGGGCACGGATGCCTACGTCCGGTCGAACGAGGACCTCGGCGCACTTCAGTTTACGCTGGTCTACGCCGAGGATCCGCGCCAGGAGGCGATCGCCACCGCCCTCCAGGCCCAGTGGGCAAAGGTCGGCGTGAAGGTTCTGTTGCGGGAGGCCAACATGCGGTCTCTGCTCGAGGATCATCTCCAGCCGCGGACGTACCAGGCCGCGCTGGTGGACCTGAACCCGGCCCCGTACCCGGATCCGGACCCGTATCCCTTCTGGCATCAAACGCAATCCCCCGACGGGCAGAATTATTCCCAATTGGACGACCGCGCCATCAGCGAACTGCTCGAGTCGGCCCGGACCGAAATGGACCGCGAGGAACGCGCGCGCCTTTACCGGACCTTCCAGTACCGGTTCGTCTACCAGCTTCCGGCGCTGTTCCTCTGGCATCCGGTTTACAACTACGCGGTGGATGCGCGCATTGACGGAGTCGCCTTCGGCCCCCTGTTCGATGCCTCCGACCGTCTGGGTTCGGTGTGCGAGTGGTACGTCGAGAAGAAATAACCGCGTAAAAACCTCACCGCAAAGCCGCAAAGAACGCAAAGGTTTTAGAAATCTTCACACCCATTGCGGCTGCGGCCTGTCCCCAGCGGGTGAGCCGTACAGATTGATTTGTTTTCAGAGAATTGGTGCTTTTTATTTCCAGAATTGAAAAAAATCTTTTTGCCATCCCATCCTCCCTCCCTAATCATCGATAATTCATTCTGAGATTCAATTCTCCCTCCCCCCTTCCCGTATCACGGGAAGGGGGGAGGGAATCAGAATGTTTTGGAATTTTACCGAGATGATGACGGGGAGGGGGATGGGATGGAACTCTCTCGTTGATCTCGCGCCGGATGACATGGAATGGGACTCAACGATTTTACAAATATTTGTATCTGCTTAGCCTACCGCCCTTTTACTTTCCTCACCCCCAACCCCTTCACCCCTTCCCCCTCTCCTGGCATAAGCCAGGAGAGGGGGAAGGGGACGGGGGATGGAGGTTAGGATGGAAAAGAGGAGGATTTCACGTCGGTATGGGGATAGGCTGAGCAGTTACAAATATTTTTCTATTTCCCCTTAGCGTCCTTTGCGGCTTCGCGGTAAAAAGGGGTTAAAGCAGCGGCACCTTGTCCTCGGTCACCTCGAGCGGATCCAGCCCCATCCGTTCGTCGAGATTTTCCGGACGCAGGTAGGGATCTTCGAGCAGGCGCCGGATGTGGCGGAACTTGAGGAAGCGCCAGCCTTTGGCGACCGCCCGGCGCAGCAGGACGTTGCCCCGCAATTTGAACCCCACCAGGACCGCCCGGCCGCCGGGCAGGACGATCCATGAGCGATCCGGATCGAACACCGGTTGGAGCAGATACCGGCCGACAGCGGCTGAACCGGTGAATACAAAGCAGTACTTCCTGCGGCCGGAGGAATCGCCCCAATACATTTCGCGGCCGTCTTCGATGGAAAACCCCATCCTCCCGCCCAGCCCGCTGAGCGTATCCCGGACAACTTTTAATTCCTCCGCGCGCGAAGGAGGGTGGTCCTCGGCGCGGAGAATCCAATCCCGTCCGCCACCCGCCGGCGATCCGTAGGATTCCAGGCAGGCCTGCAAAAGGCGCAGGTCAGGCGTGAGCAGGCCGGGAAAGAAGGAACAGATCCTTCGATCCAGCTCCTCGGTGGCAATCGGGCCCTCTTCCAGAAGCGTCCGAGACACCTCCGTTTCGACCTGATCCGAAAGCGGGCTGGTGATCGATTCGTCGCCCGGCAGCCACCAGGTGACGCCGTATTCGCTTTCGGTTTTCCCCGTGGATTCGATTTCCGGATCCGATTTGACCGCGTCCTCCAGATGCTCCTGGGCCTGAATAAAACCGCCGCCTTCCGCTTCGGGCGAATCCGGCGGAAGCATGTGGCGGTGAACCGCCTCGCTCCATGCCGCCGCGTGCAGCAAATCCCACGGGACGGGTTCGGCGCGCGAGGAGATCATTTGCCGCACCGCGAGGCGGGCGACGTCACCCGCGCCCTCCAGGCCGCGCGGGCCGTAGCCCAGAGGGGTATGCTCCGGGCCGGGCGCGGACCAAAGCAGCTGCGCGGTGCAGGGATCGGTGCGGACGGCGCGTCCGCTGAGGGAGAATCCGGCCTGATAGAAGGACCACAGCGACGCGGCGAGGAATGGCGGATCCCATTCGCCGAGCAGGCCGGCGACGGGAGTCCCGGCCGGCAGATGCGCAGCCAGCGCTCTGGCGGACGCGGCCAGCGCCCGCGCATGCCAGTTCCAATCGAACCAGCGGCGCTGCAGCGTGCCCGCCATGGGCGCCGAGGCCGTGCGGCCCCACAGCCATTCCGCCCAGACCGCGGCCAGAGTCCAGGCCGCCTGGTTCGGGCGGGGCAGGAAGCTGATCATCCCATCCGGCCGGACGGCGTCGAGATGCGGTGCCAGTTCGCGCGCGGTGCCGGCGAAAGTGTGGATGACGCCCGGCTCGAGCGCTTCGCCCTCCCGCCATTTGCGAAGCGGGACCTCCCGCGCGGGCAGGCTCCATTCCTCCACCGCCCGTTCCAGCGCCTGCCAGATGTTGACTTCGCGGAATTCGGCGGGCGGAAGGAGCGAACGCGGACGCGCGCGCGAGTGGCGGCCGTGGCCGCGCAGGATGTGCGCTTGATCCAGCACCGACAGCAGCAGCAGATCCATGCAGCGCTTCTCTTCAGGATCGCAATTCATCATCTCCAGCCGCCGGAGGATCAGGACGATCGCATACACCGAGCGCGAGGGGTAGGCGTCCAGCGCGTCCGCGGCGTTGGCTCGCAAAGGATCATCCAGCGGCGCGATTCGCTCCAGCGCGTAGTGATAGAGCATCTGGCGCGAGGCTTCGGACGGCATGCCCTTGTCTTCGCCGGAGGCGGCCGGCTCCTCGATGGAATGATTGCAGTACGGACAGCTGCAGATCCGGCGGACCAGGCGGGGTTTGGGTTTTCCCTTTTTGGATTCCTTGAACAGCCCGCGCGCCGGCGGCTGGAGGGCGGACGCATGCGGTTTCGATTCCGTTTCGACCTCCCACACAAATCCGTCCGCTTCGGAGTCTTTCCCGCAGAACGCGCAGGTCCCGAGGTACAGGCTGCGGAGATGCGCCTCCATATCCTCCGATTCGGCCGGAGGGCGGTTGGGGGACAGCGACGAGGGCGAGCGCGCCAGCCGGGAAAGCATTTGGCGGATGAGTTGGGGAGGGGGAGGATCGGCCTGGAGCGCGAGGATCGCCCGCAGGACCGGGTTGGGGGATGCCAAGAGGACGGCCGCGCCGCTGCGCGCCAGTTCCAGAGCTAAAGCAGGGGATTGCCCGAACGGATCTACGATCCGGGCTTCGGGCTTCCCAAGCCGCCGCAGAAATTCCGCCCCGGTGCCCTCGCTGTACGGCGGCAGGAATACCGCCAGCGGTTCCGATATTTCGAGCCTTCGGCCGGGAAAGAAGGGCATGTCCATGGGATCATCCACACCCTCCGCCGGAAGCCATCTGCTGCAGCTGCGCAAAGCTGGTGACTTGCGACACGACCCGCAGGAAGGCTCCGGCCGTCGGGCACTGCTCGAACAGCTTCACCACCGCTGGCCCGACCGGGTCCTCCCCGCGCTCGCCGGGCGAATCCGCGTATGTGCCGTAGAAGGCGAAGAACGCCTGGTTCAACCGGCGGATGATGTGGCCGTGTTCCGCGAAGAACCGCCGCCGCTGCTCCAGGTAGGCTTCCGCTTCATCAATCATCCCAAGCCCCAGCAGCCGGTCGGTTTCCACCCGGGTGACGTGCATCTCGCGCTGGTAATCGAATTCCAGGAGCGGCGCGGCCAGGCCACCATGCGTGGAAGCCGCGGCCATGGGGACTTCCGGAAGCGCCGACGCCCATTCGGGGTAGTTGTGCCGGACGACCTCCCTGCCGATCGCCTTGCCGATCAGCGACGCCGCTGTTTCGTTAATCGTCCGGAGTTCCGGCGATGTTTCATAACCCATCCCGAGCGGGGTGAGGTACAGGTAGATGTGGGTCCATTCGTGCGTCACGGCTTCGACGACCCAGCTGGTGTAGGTAGTCTCCATGATCATGGTCGGGAAAGTGCCCAGCCCTCCGAAGGGGACCACCAGCGCCGAAACACCAAGGCGGCGTTCGGTCTCGTTCTCCAGCGCGATCTGCTGCTCCAGGGTCAACCCGGGCAGCAACTGGACATTGGCGTCCTGGCGGATCGCATCCCGCGGGGAAACGATCAACCCCATTGGGATCGGGGTGAAGCGGAACAGCACCGGCGGCACCACTTCGCCTCCGACGGAGAACCCCTGCGCCCGCAATTCGGCCGAGACCTGCTCCTGGAGAATGGATTCCACCAGGTTCTGGCGCCCGGACTGGCTGCGGCGCAGCCCGGCCAGTTCGGCGCGCAGCGCGGCGGAGGCGGCCATCGGATCGGCCACGGCCGGATCCGAAAAGACGCGCGTCAGCTCGTTTTCCGCGGCGGAGATGCGGTTGAGGAGGTCGTTGTAATCCAGGACCAGGTCATGCCAGGCGGAGGTCGTCAGGTAGCGTTCCTCGCCCAGTGAGAACTGCAGGACCTTGGCCCAGACGGCGTTCGCCGTCCAGGATATGAATTCAAATTCATAAGGGGCGGTGATCAGGCGGACCTGATCGGTCATCGTGCGCGGGGCGAACGAATCCGAGGAGAGGACCAGCAGCAGGGCGAAGATCGTCGGCAGGGAAGTCAGGCCGTACAGCAGCCGGCGCCAAATAGGTTTGAGCATGGGCGGATAATAGCGGCGCTCCCGCAAGGTGTCAACCGCGCGATAATGGACAGGATTTACAGGATTATTAAATTACAGGTTGTTGAAAAAATCGGAGGAAGTCATTGCGAGGAGCGAAGCGACGAAGCAATCTCCATCTTTTTCCAAGGGGGAGATTGCTTCGCTCCCTTCGGTCGCTCGCAATGACACCTGTCTATCTTTTTCCTATTCCAGTTTCAGCACGCCGCCGCCGAAGTTGGGAAGCTGGTAATGCACCAGCCGGTCGTGCCGGGAATCGCTGACCCACAGGCCGCCGAGCGGATCGATCGCCAAGCCGGTCGGGGCGTTGAGCGAGAGGCCGTCATCGCCGCAGCTTCCCCAGACCGAGAGGATCACTCCGCGTTCGGTGAATTCCAATATCCGGCAGGTGGAGGGATCGCTGACATACACATGATGGTTGGAATCGACCGCCAGATACGGCTTGATCTCGGTCGTGGTGCCATACCACGCGTCGACGTCCCACATCGCGACCGAAACGTACATTCCATCCGGATCCTTGGCGAAGATCTGGACCCTGCGGTTCCACGTATCGGCGACGTACACCCGGCCCAGATCGTCGACCGCCAGGCCGACCGGCTCGTCGAGCTGGCCTTCCCCCGCCCCGGGCGTGCCGAACTGGGTGACCGGAACACCGTCGGCGGTGAACACCAGGATCCGTTTGTTGCCGGTGTCGGAGACGAACACCTCGCCCTGGGCGTTGACTGCGATCGCGCGCGGGCCGTAGAACGTTATCTCGGCCGCCGTGTTGCTGATCGGCGCTCCCCACATCGTGATGAAGGCGCCGTCGGGGGCGAATTTCTGAACGCGGTGGTTCCAGGTGTCGGCCACATAGACCGATCCGTCCGGGGCGACCGCCACGCCCCACGGTTCATTGAAGGTTCCGCCCGGGGCGTCGCCCTGATCGATGCTGCCGTAGGTTCCCCATTCCCGGATCAGGTTGCCGTCGGAATCCAGATGCTGGATGCGGTGGTTCATGGAATCGGCCACATACAGGCTTCCATCCGGAGCCGGTGCGATCGCGCGCGGCGAATAAAACTGGCCGGGTTCGCTGCCGCCCGATCCGAAGGAAAAATCGGGGATCAGATCGATGCGTGAGAGCGCGTAGGGATCGTACGCCGC
>CAZYSF010000293.1:0-2721 GCA_964649635.1 uncultured Anaerolineales bacterium
ACCCTGCCTCTGTTACCGATTCCTCGGGGCCTGAAGACCCCTCGGAATGACCTCTTGCGAAAGTCATTCCGAGGAGCCGTACTTTGGCGACGAGGAATCGGTGAATCCTTTGACAAGGCGAGGTTTTTATAAATGCGTTACCGATTCCTCGGGGTCTGAAGACCCCTCGGAATGACACACTTCATTGGTATAATATCCCCGGCGGGCGAATAGCTCAGCTGGTTAGAGCGCATCTCTTACACAGATGAGGTCGCAGGTTCGAACCCTGTTTCGCCCACTACCCGGTCCGACCGCGGGCGGTTGAAGCCTGCCCACCGGAGCAGACGGTTCCCAAGCCGTGGCGCTCCGGCCGATAATGCGGCTTCCCCTCCTCTCCGCAACCGGCACATCCAATATTACAGGAGCAACCCATGGGCGATTTCCTCGTGCGCGGCACGCTTGCCAAAATCGATCCGGATGTCGAGGAATTAATCCGGCTCGATTCCGAGCGGCAATACCGTAAGCTGATCCTGATTCCGTCGGAAAGCACGGCTCCACGCGCGGTCCTGGAGGCGCTCGGCAGCCGGCTGCAGAATATTTACGCCGAAGGGTATCCGGATGAGGAAACCCGCCGGATGACCGAGGAGGAAATCCTCGACTACCCCGCGCGCCTGGGCCACTTCCGCCGCTACTCCGATCCGCGCTATTACAAGGGCGTCGAATATGCAGACGTGATCGAGGCGCTGGCGCGGCGGCGCTGCGCCGAGGCGTTCGCTACGCCGCAGATTCCAGCCGACGACATTTTCGTCAACGTCCAGCCGCTTTCCGGCGCGCCCGCCAACACCGCCGTCTATGATGCGCTCGTCACGCCCGGGGATACGGTGATGGGGCTAAACCTGCTGCACGGCGGCCACCTGACGCACGGCGCGGCGGCCAACCGTTCCGGCCGCTGGTACAAGATCGTCGGTTACACGATCAACCCCGCCACGGAAAAAATCGATTACGACGCGATCGAAGCGCTGGCGCGCGAAAACAAGCCGAAGATGATTATCGCCGGCTTCACCTCGTATCCGTGGGCGGTGGATTGGCGGCGCTTCCGGCAGATCGCCGATTCGGTCGGCGCCTACCTGATGGCCGACATCGCCCACGTCGCCGGCCTCGTCATCGCCGGCGCATACCCCTCGCCGCTGGGGCACGCGCATGTAATCACCTTTACCACCCATAAAACCCTGGGCGGCCCGCGCGGCGCCTGCATCCTCACCACCGATCCGGTCCTCTCGCGCAAGATCGACCGCGGGGTATTCCCCGGCGAACAGGGCGGCCCGCACGTCAACGTTTTTGCCGCGCTGGCGGTGGCGTTCAAACTCGCGCGCACCGACAAGTTCCGCGAACTGCAGCACCAGACCGTGCGGAACGCCAAACGGCTCTCGGATTCGCTGGCGGCGAACGGCCTGAAAATCGCCTACGGCGGGACCGACACCCACCTCTTGAACGTGGACTGCAAGAGTGTCCGCGCGCCGGACGGCACGCCCCTTTCGGGAGACATCGCCGCGCGCATCCTCGACCTGGCCGGGATCGTGTTAAACCGCAACACCATCCCCGGAGACCCGTCAGCCGGCAAGTCCACCGGAATCCGAATGGGCACGCCGTGGGTGACGCAGCGCGGGCTGCGCGAACCGGAGATGGACAAACTGGCGGCGGCGATCGCCCAGGTCATGAAAGCCTGTCATCCATTTTCCTACAGCGGGAAAAAGGGATCCCTGCTGCGGGCGCGGATCGACTTCGATGCCATGGAGGATGCCCGCATCCGTGTGCGGACTCTGGCGGAAAAAGCCGGGATCGATTTCAAACCCGGCAGGCACGGATATCCGCACTTCTATTATCTCGACGATCCGGCGCCGAAGAAGAAATTCTCGCGCATCGCCGTCAGCGGAGAACACGCGCAGGCGTTCCTGTATTGGGCGACGACCAACGACGTGTATTCCCTCAAATCCTCAAAAGCGCAATCCACTCAATTGCCGCTGCAAGGCGGCGTGACCGAAGCTTCGCTCGAACGCGGCAAGGATGAATTCATACTGACGGTTCCGTCTGCCCGCGCATCCCTCGCCCTGGCCTGGCTGCGCGCGCTGTCGGATGGATACGTCCGTTTCGACGACGATTTGGCGCGGAAGCTGCCCGGGGCGGTGCGGATCGAACTCCTGGGGGGTGTTGCGGCGATGCCCAAAGCCCCCGCGTCATCAACCGACGCCACCCGTCCTTACTTTATCCCGCCCTTCCAGGCGGAAATTGGCGCGGCACTCCCCGACTTTTCCTGGAAGGAACCGGCGGAACCGCCGGTACGGCTCACCCCGCTCCACGAAGTACATAAGGCGCTCGGCGCGAAAATGGTCCCGTTCGCCGGCTGGGATATGCCGGTTTGGTATTCCAGCGTGATGGACGAGCACCTGGCGGTGCGGAATGCGGCCGGCTTGTTCGACGTGGCCCACATGGGCGTATGGGACGCAAGCGGCCCGGACGCCTGCGCATTCCTCGACTCGGTGTGCGCCAACGAGGTCGCCGCACTGGCTCCGGGGGAATCCCTCTACTCGCACCTTTTGGATCCCGATGGGAAGGTCATCGACGACCTGATGATCTACCGCCGTAGCCCGGATAATTACCTGATCGTGGTGAATGCGTCCAACGACGAGAAGGATTGGGCGTGGGTCAACGCCGTCCGCGAGGGGAAGGTCTGCATCGACCGCG
>CAZYSF010000294.1:0-1927 GCA_964649635.1 uncultured Anaerolineales bacterium
GGCCGCCATGCCGTAGACACAGGCAATGCCGGTGAGGCGGGTCGAGTACAGTGTGATGTCACCGCCGAAAAGATAAGGCCACGCCAGAACCATCGAATTGAGCGGTCCCGAGGTGAGTGGATCGACAATATTCCAATTAAGCCACCCATGATGCGTCTGCATCGCGTTGGCAGCCATGAGCGCCTCGTCAGGATTGATGATCCGATCATAGCGCAAGATGAACCGGCGGCCGCACAACAGAACGCCAGCGCTCGCCAGCAGAAAAACGAAGGGAACGGCGCGTCTTGCCCACGGCGAGGCTTCAATAGTTTTCCGCCGGAGGTCGACGATAGCTACAAGAAGTGCTGAGATTCCGACGTAGAGGTAGATAACAATTACAGTCAAAGATTTCAGCAAGGCAATGCCCATTTAATTTTTTTTGATAAGAACTTGTTTTTCCGACAGTGCCGATATGTAAGCATCCCAAGAGTAATTTGGATCGCCGTGGGCGGCATGGTCGGGAAAGGCGTAATGACAAGAGCCATCCACGGCGTATTCGCGTGCCGGCGGCGCATGAGAAATAGTCATGTCATCTCCGTGACCGAGGTATCGGACAAGGCGGAGAAGAAATTCACCAAGCGATACGCCCTCACAGGAAACAAGGTGCAGATGGAATCTTTCCGCCGCAGGCTGTTTAAATTCCTGTAGGGATTATTTTATCTCCAATGCGCTTTAAGGGATCCGATTTCCAATTGTTCAGGGCTTGTTCCGTTTTGCGGCGCCACCCCCCGGATATAGAGGAGTGACGCCGCTGTTGCTTCGTACAGCCGAGTGTCAGGGTGGCGATTATATCTTCCCCCGGATGGAGTAGAGCGCGGATTTCCCCCGATAAACGGCGGCGTCTCCGAGTTCCTCCTCGATCCGAAGCAACTGGTTGTATTTCGCGAGCCGCTCCGTCCGGGACATGGAGCCGCTCTTGATCTGGCCGCAGTTCGCCGCGACGGCGATGTCGGCCATGCAGGTGTCTTCCGTTTCCCCGGAACGGTGCGAGATCACCGTCGTATAGCCCGCCTCGCGGGCACACTGGATCGTCTCCAGGGTTTCGGTCAGGGTGCCGATCTGATTCAATTTGATCAGGATGGAATTCGCCACGCCGAGCGCGATCCCCTTTTCCAGACGTTTCCGGCTGGTCACGAAGATGTCGTCGCCCACAATCTGCACCTTTCCGCCCAGCGTCTCCGTAAGGAGCTTCCAGCCGTCCCAGTCGTCTTCGGCGAGGCCGTCCTCGATGGAAACGATCGGGTATTTCTTCACGAGATCGGTGTAGAATTTGACCATCTCCCCAGCGGTGCGCTCCGGCTTCTTCTCCGCAGAGAGTTTGTATTTATTCTTGGCGTAGAAGGAACTGGCCGCGGAGTCGATGGCGATGGCGCAGTCTTTGCCGGGCTCGTAGCCGGCCTTTTCGATGGCGGTGGTAATCAGAACGAGCGCCTCCTCGTTGGATTTGAGGTTGGGTGCAAAGCCCCCTTCGTCTCCGACGGCCGTATTGTACCCCTTGGCCTTGAGGACCGCCTTCAGGTTGTGGAACACCTCGGCGGTCATCCGCAGCCCTTCCCGGAAGGTTTTCGCCCCCACGGGCATGACCATGAACTCCTGGATGTCCACGTTGTTGTCGGCGTGCTGGCCGCCGTTGATGATGTGGGCCATCGGCACCGGTATATCGCGGGCGATGACGCCGCCGATATACCGGTAGAGGGGAAGTTCCAGGGCGGCGGCTGCCGCCTTCGCGCAGGCGAGCGACACGCTGAGGATCGCATTTGCGCCGAGGGCGCCCTTGTTTTCGGTCCCGTCCAGGGCGATCATCCCGGTGTCGATCTCCCGCTGGTTCAAGCAGTCCATTCCGATTATTTCCGGGGCTATCTTATCGAGGACGTTGCCGACGGCCGTG
>CAZYSF010000295.1:0-5505 GCA_964649635.1 uncultured Anaerolineales bacterium
GCCAACGTCGAGCAGCTGCGCGCCGCCCTCGAGGGAGCACCGGCCGAGCTCGCCGACAAGGCGCGCACCCTGCGTTCGCTGGCCGGCAGCCTCGTGCGCACCGGCGTCTGGATCATGGGCGGCGACGGCTGGGCCTACGACATCGGGTTCGGCGGGCTGGATCACGTCCTGGCGTCCGGCCGCAACGTGAACGTGCTGGTGTTGGATACGGAGGTGTATTCGAACACCGGCGGGCAGGCTTCCAAAGCCACGCCGCTCGCGGCCGTGGCGAAGTTTGCCTCGCGCGGCAAGGCGGTCGGCAAGAAGGACCTCGCGCTCATGGCGATGTCGTACGGCAATGTGTACGTGGGCCGGGTCGCCTTCGGCGCAAACGACCAGCATACGCTGAAGACCATCCTCGAGGCGGAAGCCTACGACGGCCCGTCGCTTATCCTGGCCTACAGCCACTGCATCAACCAGGGGTTCGATCTGCGCAAGGGGCTCGACCAGCAGCGGCTGGCGGTGCAATCCGGCGCCTGGCCGCTCCTGCGCTACAACCCGGCCCTCGCCGCGGAGGGGAAGAATCCGCTGGTCCTGGATTCGAAGGATCCGACCGTGCCGCTCAACGAGTATGCCTACAACGAAACGCGCTACCGCATGCTGCTGCAGAGCGATGAGGCGCGCGCCGAGCTGCTGATGGGGGAGGCCAAGAAGTTCCTCGCCAAGCGCTGGGCGTTCTACCAGCAGATGGCGTCGGCCGCGACCACCGTAGGAGAAACGCCCGCCAAGGAATAGCGAACCGGACAGGCGTCATCCCGAGGAGACCCGCAAGGGTCGACGAGGGATCGGTTACTCCTTTTCCAATGTGCCTTGCGCGAACCCTGCCCAACCGAATCCTCGGGGTCTGAAGACCCCTCGGAATGACGCAATTCGCCGATCCCTCCCCTACTCTTCCCCATTATGGGGAGGGATACCGGGAGGGGTCTTTTTTTCCTACAACGTTTTTCTAACATCCCCCGGTTACCATTGGTTAACCGGCTGTAAACCCGGTTCGAAGGCAACCGCCGGATAAAGGAGCTTCCATGACCGATCTGTCCACAACCTACCTTGGCATAAAACTTAAAAACCCGCTTATCGCCTCGGCCTCGCCCTTCACCAAGAAGCTCGATACGATCCGCCAAATGGAAGAGGCCGGTCTGGGGGCGATCGTGATGCATTCCCTGTTTGAAGAGCAGATCAACCTCGAGAGCAACGAGCTGGACCATTTTCTGAACTATGGGACGGATTCTTTCGCCGAGGCGCTGACCTACTTTCCGGACTTGGAAAAATACAACATCGGGCCGGAAGCCTACCTGGAGCTGGTTCATGCCGCGCGCGGGGCCGTCGGGATTCCGGTCATTGCCTCGCTGAACGGCGTCACCAGCGGCGGGTGGGTGGATTACGCGCACCGGATCGAGCAGGCGGGCGCCTCCGCGCTCGAATTGAACCTCTACTACCTGCCGACCGACCCGAATTTGACCGGGGCCGAACTCGAGGAGGAGTACCTGCGGTTGGTGCGCGATGTGCGCGCCATGGTAAGGATCCCGCTCGCCGTCAAGCTCAGCCCGTTCTTCACCGCCATCCCACAGATCGCCAAGCGGATGGCCGACGCCGGCGCCAACGGCCTGGTGCTCTTCAACCGGTTTTATCAGCCGGACCTTGACTTGGAAAAGCTGGAAGTCACGCCGACCCTCAAACTGAGCACGTCGGACGACCTGCTGATGCCGCTGCGCTGGACCGCGATCCTGTACGGCCGGGTGAAGGCGGACCTGGCGCTGACCGGCGGCGTGCATACCGGCCAGGATCTGCTCAAGGCGGTTATGGCGGGCGCTGCCGCCGCCATGACCACGTCCGCGCTCGTCCGGAACGGGCTCGCGCACGCGCGCACGATTCTGAAAGAGGCCGAAGCCTGGATGGTCGAGCACGAGTACGAGTCGGTCCGCCAGATGCAGGGCAGCATGAGCCAGAAATCGGTGGCTCAGCCGGCAGCCTTCGAGCGCGCCAACTATATGAAGGCGTTGCAATCGTACGATAACCGCATGCCCCGTTAGCGGCGCGGGCTTCTCTGATATACAAAAGGATGGATGCCGGATGGCACGAAGCTCGGCATCCATTCCTTTTTAGTGAGGTCAAACCCATACGGATCAGGCCGTGTCTTCCGAAACTGCTCAGCGCCTCCCTGCTGCTCGCCATTCTGGCATCCTCCTCGCTCGCCTGCACGACCATCACTTCGCTCATCGCCGGCCCGGCGCCGGCCCCCACCGCCACTCCCAAGCCATCTCCCACGCTCCAGCCGCCCCCGGCGGGATCGCTTGCTCCAGCCGAGCGGGCAAAATTTTTCGTAATCCTTCAATCCAACAACTCCGACAAGTGGTAATCAGCGATAAGGAACCGAGCCGGTCCGTCATACCCGCGTGGTTTTAGCGGGTATCCAGACCTGTCAGGTCTTAAGACCTGACAGGTCTCCGCACAGGCATGATCCCCTCGGCGGATTATGCCGGGGGACAGGCTCAGGGGGAATGGATTGGCCCCTAATCCTTCATGACCGTCCATTCACTCCGATCGGGTAGAATCCCAAACCGATGCGCATCCTCCTGATGACCTACGGCACGCGCGGCGACGTGGAACCCTTTGTGGCGCTCGCGCACGGCTGCGTGAAGGCCGGCCACACCGCGCGCCTGGCCGCGCCGGAGGTGTATGCGCCCCTCGCGGCACACACCGGCATCGAGTACATCCCCCTGCCCGGCAACCCGGGCGAACTCGCGGCCGCGATGGTCCGCGAAGCCGGGAACAACCCGTTGCGCATGATCGCGGTGATGACGCGGTTTGTGTTCCCGCTGGCGGCCGAAGTATACGGACGGCTGCGGGAGATTGCACCGGGCTCGGACGCGATCGTACATTCATTCCTCTTCACCCACTCCGGGTACGAACTGGCCAAGACCCTCGGGGTTCCGGATTTTTCGGCGCAGATGTTCCCGATGTTCGCCCCGACTTCCGCATTCGCATCGCCGGGGTTCCCGGATGCCCCGCTTCCCGGTATCTATCGCAAATGGACGCATATCCTTTTCAATAATATTTTCCGCCACGGCGGCGGCCTTCTCTACAATCAGGTCCGCCGCGGCCGCCCGAACCTCCCGCCTCTAAAGGGCTGGCCGTTCTCCCCAAAATCCGGGCGTACCACGCCGCTGCTGTTCGGCTTCAGTGAACACGTGGTCCCGCGCCCGGCAGATTGGCCGGCGCATGTGCACATCACCGGCTACTGGCAACTGGACGAACCGCGTGAGGAAGCCATCCCGGAGGACTTGCGCCGTTTTCTGGATGCGGGCGATCCGCCGGTATTTGTCGGTTTTGGCAGCGCGGGGTCGCACGAGACCGCGCGCTTGACAGAAATCACGCGTGAAGCGCTGAGACAAACCGGTCAACGCGGCATCCTGTCGATGGACGCGGCGCCTCATCTTCCGGATAGCGCTGCGCGGGATTGCCTTGCAGTCGGGTCGGTTTCCCATCGCTGGCTTTTCCCGCGCATGAGCGCGGTGGCGCATCACGGCGGGGCGGGGACGACCGGCGCGGGGCTGCGCGCTGGCGTCCCGAATATCGTTGTCCCCTTCACCGCGGACCAGCCCTTCTGGGCGGCACGGGTGCGCATGCTGGGCGCCGGGCCGGAACCTATTCCGCTTCGGAACCTGACGGCCGTTCGACTCGCCGCCGCGATCGACCGGGCACTGCATGACCAGGAGATGCGCGCCCGTTGCCGCGAGATCGGTAAAAAAATCGACGCCGAGAATGGCGTCGATCGTGCGATGGAACGGGTGACCCAGCAGCTGCCGTAAACCAATAGGCCGCCGGCGCTTAGAGGAAGAATACCAGCACCACCTTCAGGATGAGATCGGCCGCGAAATGGGAGACCATTGCGCTTTCCAGCCCATATTTCCAATACAACCAGCCGAACAGAATCCCAACCATCCCGTTCAGGATGAGGACGCTGGAGACGGTCACGGCATCCACCGGCAATCCGATGACCACGAGGTTGGAGATGTGGAGCGCGCCAAACACCAGCGTGCTGAGCAAGTTGGCCGCCCACAGGAGCGCCGTCCCCGGCCTTCCGGTCTTTTTTCCAAGCAGCAGACCGCCGAACCAGGCCAGGCCGTTCAACAGGAAAAGCCGCAGCCAGATCTCCTCATTAAACCCTGCGCTGAAGGACGCCAGCAATCCCTCCCACCACGCCCAGCGTATCTCGGGGATGGCAACCCCTGCGGCGGCCACGCTGGCGTCCATCCACGGGCCGAACACATATTGACTCAACAGCAAAACCAATCCTCCGGCGGCCGCGCCGGAAACAATGCCGATCATCAAAGCACGTCCGAGGTGAGCGGGTTTCGGTTCGTGATACAGCCACGCGCGGATATAGGGGGCGTCCAATCCGGTCCATTTGGTAAACAGCAGGCCCAGCGCCGTCAGCGGGATGTTGATGAGGACGGCCTGCCCGAGCGTGATCAGGAGCATTGTCGCAAGGACGATGGTTTGCATGGCTTCCGGAGAGAGCGATGAATTTTCCGGAGGCGGGACGGTCATCGCCGAACCGCTGATGGTAATCGAATAGGGCAGGACGGCCAGGGTGAGCGGGATGGCCAGCAGGCTGAACAGGATCAGGGTCCGCCATTGATATTTCGGTTGCGCCGGTGAATTTTCCCTCTCCACTATTCCTCCCAAAAGCGTTAGCGAAACGATGATATCAACTTCCATTGTATACGCCGATGGACGGCCATCCGGTTCACAGCCCGGTGTCCCCCGAAGACCGCGGATTCATCCGGCGGATATCCTTTCAGATGAAATAAACGCCGATGTCCATCGCTATTGGCGGAGGCGAATGCGATAATTTCATTGGATTATGAGAAAATCTTGTCCCCCCGCCTCATTTCGAAGGCGTTTTTTATCTTGTTCAATTTCGCATCCGGTCGTTGGCCCGGCAAATGCGAACCGCTTAATTCCCGCCCGCTTCTGGTCAAAGCCGCGCCGGTACGGTATCATCCGCCCATTATGATCGAGCCGCCCGTCTCTACCTTTTATCTCATCCGCCACGGCGAGACCGATTGGAATCTCGACGGACGCTGGCAGGGGCACTCCGACGTGCCGCTGAACGCCGCGGGGCAACTACAAGCGTTGCGCCTGGCGCGCCGCCTGGCGGAAGAAGGCGTTCGTTTCGACGCGCTCTATTCGAGCGACCTGAGCCGCGCCCGGGAAACGGCCGCCGCGCTCGGCGGAACGCTCGGGCGAGAGCTCCACACGGCGCCCGCGCTGCGCGAAATTGACCTCGGCACGTGGGCCGGCAAGACCCTGGCCGATATCGCCGCCGCGTACCCCGACCAGTGGCAAAAGCTTCAGCACAACGAGGATTTTCCACGCGGCGGCGGGGAATCATTTGCCGCATTCCAGGCCCGGGTGTTGGGTTGGTTGGAAAGCGCAGCGGAAATGCACGCCGGAGGGAAG
>CAZYSF010000296.1:0-5851 GCA_964649635.1 uncultured Anaerolineales bacterium
GGGGGGGGGGGGAGGCGGGGGCGGGGGTGGTGGGGGGGGGGGGGGGGGGGGGGGGTCTCCGCCCGCGCTCTGCGCCTGCTGCGCGAGGCGGCGGTCATCGCCGCCGAGGATACCCGCCAGACCGGCAAGCTGCTCGCCCACTACGGGATCCGCGCGCCGATGCTCGCCTATCACGAGCATAACAAACTGGTGCGGATCGAGGCTGTCCTGGAACGGCTTGCGGCGGGCGATGTGGCGCTGGTCAGCGACGCCGGAACGCCCGGTTTAAATGACCCGGGGTACGAACTGGTGCAGGCGGCGCTCGCGGCCGGGTACGAAGTAAGCCCCATCCCCGGCCCGTGCGCGCCGATCGCGGCCCTCGCCGCCTCGGGCTTGCCGACCGACTCCTTCATCTACCTCGGCTACCTCCCGCGCCGGTCGGCGCAACGCAAGACGCTGCTGGCGAAGCTGTCGCGCGAACGCCGGACTCTGATCGCGCTGGAAACGCCGCACCGGCTGGTCGAATCGCTGGAGGATATCCTCGCCGCCCTCGGCGACCGCAAACTGGCCGTTGGGCGCGAGCTGACCAAACTGCACGAGGAATTCGTGCGCGGAACCGTGAACGGCGCGGTGAAGCATTTCCACAGTCATCCGCCGCTCGGGGAGATCACGCTCGTCATCGGCGGCGCGGAGGAATTGGAAAAGTGGAGCGAGGCGCAGGTCGTTTCCGCGTTGAAACGCGAGGCCAAGCGCGGCCGGCCGGCTTCGGCACTCGCCGAGGAAATCGCAGCCCAAAGCGGGTGGAACAAACGGGATGTGTATAAGCTGATTCATACCTGATCCATCTTCCTGTAGGGGCGACCCAGTGGGTCGCCCCTACAGGAAGATGGATCAGGTAGTAAGAAAAACTTCCTTTCTGTGAGGACATATGAACCTGGATGACCTGCAAGCCATTAAAAAGATCGACACGGAAGATATGCTCGGCTGCATCGACCGGCTCCCGGACCAGCTGGAGGAAGCCTGGAAGGCCGGGCAAGCCTTTCCATTGCCGGATGACCTGCGCCAGGCCAAACGGATCGTTATCGCCGGGATGGGCGGTTCCGCGATCGGCGGATCGATGCTCGCCGCCTACGCCTCGCCGCTTTCCCAGGCGCCGATCGTCGTCTGGCGCGATTATGGGCTGCCCGCCTGGGCCAAGGGTCCGGAGACGCTGGTGATCGCCTCCTCCTATTCCGGAAACACCGAGGAGACGCTTTCCGCGTATCAGGCCGCGCTGAAAAACAAGTGCTCGGTGCTGGCGATGACGACCGGCGGGAAACTCGCCGCCGATGCCGGGCAGGACGGCGTTCCCGTCTGGAAATTCACCTACCGCGGCCAGCCGCGCAGCGCGGTCGGGTACACCTTCGCCCTGCCCTGCGCCGTGGCCGCCCGCCTGGGCCTGCTTCCCGATCCCGCCGGGGATGTGGCCGCCGCGGCCGCCGCGATGCGGAAACAGATGAAAGATGTCGGCGCCGATTCGCCCGCCGCGAAGAACGCATCCAAAAGCCTGGCGCTGAAGGAAGTCGGGAAGTTGGTGATCATCTTCGGCGCCGATTACATGGCGCCGGTGGCGCGCCGCTGGAAGGGGCAGGTTTCGGAAATCGCCAAAGCCTGGGCCCAGTTCGAAGAACTCCCCGAGCTCGATCACAATACCATCGCCGGTACGGTCCAGCCCAGGGAAGTCATCGAGCGCGCGGTGGTCGTCCTTCTGCGCTCCAAGTTCAGCCACGCGCGCAACGACCGCCGGATCGACATCACCCGCGAGCTGTTCGCGCGCCAGGGCTGGCAGATGGAGGAGGTCGCGGGCTCCGGGGACGGGCCGCTTGCGCAGATGTACACCTGCCTGCACTTCGGCGATTACACCGCGTTCTACCTGGCCATTTGCTACAACACCGACCCAAGCCCCGTGGTGGTGATCGAAGATCTCAAAAAGATGCTGGTGAAGTAACCGGCCCCTCCCCTGCCCTCCCCATAATGGGGGGGGTTAGGGGAGGGGTTTGTTTGGTATAATCCCCGCGCGCTGGAAAAAGCATCCGGCGCGCATCCTGGAGAGGTTGCATAGTCCGGTCTAATGCGCGCGCTTGGAGAGCGCGTGAGCCGCAAGGCTCCGTGGGTTCAAATCCCACCCTCTCCGCCTGAGGCACCGCCGTCCGCGGTGCTTTTTCCTTCCCGGGAGGCGACGTTGCCCGCACCGATCGTCGAATGCGTCCCAAATTTCTCCGAAGGTTGCAACGGGGGAACGATCGGCGCGATCCTGTCCGCCATCCGCGCCGTGCCGGACGCCCGATTGCTCGATTCCTCCGGCGATAGCGACCACAACCGGACCGTCGTCACGATCGCCGGCAGCCCCGAGGTCGTGGCTCAGGCCGCTTTTGCCGCAATCGAACGCGCCGCCGATCGCATCGATCTGCGTCTCCATAAAGGCGTCCATCCGCGCATCGGCGCAACCGACGTCGTCCCGTTCGTCCCCATCCGGGAAATAACCATGGAAGCCTGCATCGCCCTCGCCCGCGCGCTCGGACGGCGGGTCGGCGCGGAGCTCGGGCTGCCGGTATACCTGTACGGGGAAGCCGCCGCCCGGCCTGATCGAAAAAATCTCTCCGTTATCCGCAGGGGGGAATACGAAGGGCTGGCCGCGGCGATCGGGACCTATCCCGCCCGGGCGCCGGATTTCGGCCCCGCCCGGCTCGGATCGGCGGGCGCCACGGCGATCGGCGCGCGCGGCCCGCTGATCGCTTTCAACATTTATCTTAAAACCGACAATATCGGAACCGCCCGCGAGATCGCCCGGCGCATCCGCGCCTCCTCCGGCGGCCTCCCGGCGCTCCAGGCGATGGGTGTTATGGCCGGGGGACGCGGGCAGGTTTCGATGAACCTGCTGGATTTCACGCAGACTTCGGTGCCGCAGGCCTACGACGCGGTGCATGCCGAAGCCGGATCGCTCGGCGCGGAGATCGACTGTTCGGAATTAATCGGCCTGATCCCGCGGGCCGCCTGCCGCGATTGGAGCGCGGCGGATGTTCGCCTGGAGGATTTTTCCGAAAGCAGGATCCTGGAGGTGCGGTTGAGGCAGGTCGGATTGCTGGAAGAAAATCCTGGCCCAACCTAACCTCCCATCCCCTTGCCCTTCCTCCCTTCCCTTAAGGGATGGTGGAAGGGGTGTTCCTCCCCTCGTTTCACTCGGGATGGACGGGGTTAGGGGGTTAGGTCGGCGCTTGAAAATAATCGATTATGCGTCCAAAGAAATCATCCCCCACCCCATCCGATCTCCCCAGCCGCAAGCCGGGCCGCTACGCCGCCCGCTCAAAGAAACCGCTCGGCCTTCCCACGCGCGGGAAAACCGCGCCCAACCGCCTGCGGCCCACGGATGCATTCCTCGCCCTGTGCCACACGGAATTCACCCGCACCCTTCCAGGCCTGTATGTGGATTTGGGCTACGGGGAGACTCCCCAGACGACGATCGAATCCGCCGCGCGCCTGCGCCGGTTGAATCCGGACCTGCGGTTCCTTGGCGTGGAGATCGAACCGGTGCGGGTGGCGGCCGCGCAATACGCAGCCGGGCCGGGGATGGAATTCCGCCTTGGCGGATTTAACCTCCCGCTGGTCAGGGGCGAGCGCGCGGGCATCATCCGCGCGATGAACGTGCTGCGCCAATATCCGGAGGGCGAATACCGCCCTTCGATCGATATCCTGGCCCGTTACCTGGGCGAAGACGGGCTGCTTCTGGAAGGGACAAGCGATCCACCGGGGCGATGGATGGCGTTTAATGTCTACCGCCGCAGGCAGGCGGAATTGGCGTACGACGGGTTGACGTTTTTCGCGCGATTACGCCGCCCGTTTTCTCCGCGCGAACTGCAGGCGGTGCTTCCGAAGAATCTCATCCATCACGCCGAGCCGGGCAGCCCGCTCGACCGCTTCTTCGGAGACTGGGAAACCTGCTGGCGGCGCGCCTTCCGCCGCGCCCCGGAGGATCCGCGCCACTGCTTTCTCCTGGCGGCCCGGGATCTGGCCGCGAATTTCGGTTACCCGGTCGACCGGCGCTCCATCCTCCTGGCGCGCGGGTTCCTGCGTCTGACATCGATCCCCGGGGATAATCGGGGGCAGCCCGCCCTGTTCCAGACGATGCCTGAAAAGTCATAGGTCGGCGAACCTTTCGCAACCCTTAGGGTTGGGGGAACCTTTCACAACCCTTAGGGTCGTCTGAAAAACAAAAGCGGCTCGTCGAGCCGCTTTTTTCCTTCCAGAGACGTTCCGATTTACCGCTTCTTCCCCCGCGGGGTCTTGGCCTTGCGTTCGCGGGCCATTTCCTTTTCCATTTTCTTCCGGAATTTCACCGCGGTTTCAATCGCCGCCTTTTTCGAGGGGTACAGGTGGATGTAGAACCGTTTGTTATGCACCTTCCCCTTCAGTTTGTAATACACGCTGACAACCGGCATGACCGTCCGGCCTTTGTTGCCCTTGGTGTATGTGACGCTGACGCCGTTGTACCCGGTCCGGTTGTTGCGCTGGGGACGGGCGCGGTACGGTGCGCGATTACGGCGCGGCGTGGCTGGTTTTTTCGTATTCATCATTCACCTCGTTGGTTGAATCCATTTTTTCGTTCCGAGAATCCATTCCCGCACCACGAACCTGGTGAAGTGAGCGCCATGCCGAATTGCCCCTCAGCACCTCAATTCTGCGGCCGGAATAAAGCGAAAGCCGGGGTTTCCCCCGGCTTTTTTGTTATTCCGCAACCGTGCTGGGCGCGGCCGGTTCTTCGACCGCTTCCTCTTCCGGCCGGTACCCCGTCCCGGCCGGGATGAGCTTGCCGATGATCACGTTTTCCTTCAACCCCAGCAGCGGATCGTTCTTGCCTTCGATCGCCGCTCCGGCCAGCACCTTGATCGTATGCTGGAAGGAAGACGCGGAAAGGAACGAGTCGGTCGAGAGCGAGGCCTTGGTCACTCCGAGGAGGACCGGCGCCGCGGTGGCCGGCTGTTTGCTTTCCGACAGCAGCTTTTCGTTGATGTCCTGCAGGCGGAACCGTTCGACCAGTTCGCCCGGCAGGAAGTCCGTATCGCCGGGCCGGACCACCTGAACCTTGGCCAGCATCTTGCGCAGAACCACTTCGAAGTGCTTGTCGTTGATGTTCTGCCCCTGGGCGCGGTATACCTTCTGAATTTCGGTCAGCAGGTAGAGCTGGCAGGCTTCGCGCCCCGAGATGCGCAGGATCCGGTGCGGGTTGAGGGAGCCTTCGGTCAGGTTCTGGCCGGCTTCCACCCGCGATCCCTCGGCGATGATCAGGCGCGCGCCGCTCGGGATCTCGTACTCGGCTTCCTCGCGGTGTTCGTAGGTGATGACCGCCTTATGCTCGCGCACGCGCAGCTTGCCCGCGTGCTCGGCGACGATTTCCGCGTCGCCCCGCGTCGCCAGGACCGCCCCGGCTTCGACGGTGGTGTTGTCGTCGACCTTCAGGGACCAGTTGCCCGGAACCTGGTACTCGTCGCGCAGGATTTCGCTCGAAACGATCTTGACCGTGCGGTGGCCGGTTTCGGAACGGTGGACCTCGACGATCCCGCCGATCTCGGTCACGATCGCCTCGCCCTTCGGCTTCTTGCGGGCTTCGAAGAGTTCTTCCACCCGCGGGAGGCCGGAGGTGATGTCGCCGCCGGCCGCCACGCCGCCGGTATGGAAGGTCCGCAGCGTCAACTGGGTGCCCGGCTCGCCGATCGATTGCGCGGCGACGATGCCCACCGCGACGCCCATATCCACCATGGTGCCGCGCCCAAGGTCCACCCCGTAGCACTTCTGGCACAAGCCGTGGCGCAGGGTGCACGTCAGCGCGGACCGGACG
>CAZYSF010000297.1:0-2620 GCA_964649635.1 uncultured Anaerolineales bacterium
GCTGTTTGTGATCATCGTCGGCCTGGTCTCCCCCGGCAGCGGATGGATCGAACGCCTGATCCTGGACCCGCTCCATCTTCCGCCCCTGGCCGGCGCCTATGGCCTGTTTCCGATTCTGCTGGCGGTTTGGACGATCGGGCCCGGGTTCCTTATCATGCTGGGCGCGATGCAGAGCGTGCCGCCGGAGGTTTACGAGGCGGCGCGCGTCGACGGCGCGGGGCCGATCAACCGGTTCTTTTCGATCACCATCCCGATGATCTCCCCCGCCATCTTCTTCAGCCTGGTAATCAACATGATCAGCTCGTTCGGCGGGGTGGCGCTTCTGGACCGCGGGCTGCCCTTCAGTCAGAGTCTTTCGCCGATGGAATCCTACATCAACGCCCAGATGTTCTCCTACTCGAAGCTGGGCTATGCGAGCGCGCTGGCGTGGATCATGTTCATCGTGGTCATGGTGATTACGCTGGCGGTGTTCCGTTCGGCGAAATATTGGGTGCATTTTCCCGAGGAGGAAGATAATGTTGAATTCTAGGCTGCAAGGTTTCCGCCGCCTGTTCAATGTATCCACCCTGACCTTCCGGCTGTGGAATTTCACCGGTACGGCCACGGTCAACCTGCTCCTGTGGGCTGCGATCCTGGCCTACCTGTCGCCGCTTTCCTATATGTTCGCCACGGCGCTGAAAACCAATTCCCAGCTCTCCGACAGCCTGGCGCCGATTTACCCCGCGACGGCGATGACCTACACATTCCAAGGAAACAACTATGACGTGTACGAGGTGCCCACCGAGGACGGCGTAAAGCAGTGGGCGCTGGTTAATCCGTCCCGGAAAGAAAGCGAGTTCATCGATCCGGTCCATCCCGAATTAGGGCTGATCCACTGGGACGGATCATGGCGCAGCCTTCACAAGGCCTACCGCCCTTCCGTGACCTTCAACAACTTCGTCACGCTCTGGAACAACATCGATTACCCGAACCACTTGCGCAACTCCCTGATTGTGGTCGTGCTGGCGGAGCTCGGCGTGCTGTGCTCGTCGATCGCCGTGGTTTACGGATTCGCCCGTTTCCGCATCCCCGGCGGCAGGTTCCTATTCCTCTTGTGCATCGCCACGATCATGATCCCCGACAGCATCACGCTCGTGCCGAGTTTCGTGATCTTCACCCGCGTGCTGGATTGGAACGGGACTTTTCTGCCGATCATCGTCCCGCACTTCTTCGGCAGCGCGATCTACATCTTCCTCCTGCGCCAGAACTTCAAGACCATCCCGCGCGAAATGGACGAAGCGGCGATGCTCGACGGCGCCGGCCCGCTGCGCACCCTCGTTTCGGTGATCCTGCCGCAGGCGGTCCCGGTCGTGGTCACCGTGGCGCTTTTGCAGTTTTTCAACATATGGAACGAGATGCGCATGTCCTCCCTTTATCTGAGCTCGGCCTTGGATTTGAGAACCATGCCGTTCACCGCCCAGGCTTTCGTCAGCTACGGATTCACCGCGGAAATGCTGCAGGCCAGCGCACTTGTCCTGATCATCATCCCGGTCCTGGTCCTGTTCGTGGCCCAGCGATTCTTCATGCAGGATATGGTCGTCACCGGCATAGAAAAGTGAGCCCCCATGACAAAAATATCTTTTCGTAACATTGTCCTGATCTGGCTGGCCTGGGTGTTGATCATCATCGGTTTCCAGGGCCTGGCCACCGCGCGGTTTCAGCCGCAGTGGCCGGACCGCTCCCAAACCTGGACCGAAACCTACACCATGCCGGACGTCTACCAGCTGGGCCGTCCGTACCTGGTGGAACCGTTCATGAACAACCAGGTGGCCTGGGATTCGGAATACTACCTCGGCATCGCCGTCGGCGGGTACGACGATCCGAAAATCCCGCACCTTACGCCGTTCGGCACCACCACCTTCGATTACCATGTCCTGGTCCAGGGGAGCGAATACTACGGCGAATCCACTTCGCTCGCCTATGCCTTCTTCCCCATGTACCCGTGGATGATTGCGCTGTTTTCCCTTCCGCTTTCCGTCTTCGGCCTGAATGCGGTCGCCACGGCGACTCTCGCGGGAGTGGTGGTATCGGCGCTGGGGGCGCTCGGCGCCATGCTGGCGCTCTACGACATGACCGAGGATACGCTCGGCGACAGCGGCGCGATGCGCGCGCTTTTCTACCTGCTCATCTTCCCGACCGGCTTCTTCCTCGTCCAGATCTATACCGAGGGACTGTTCGTCGGGCTGGCCTTCGGCTGCCTGGCGATGCTTCGGCGGCGGGGATGGTTCCTGATCCCCGCGGCGATCCTGGGCGCCGGCGCCACCCTGACCCGCGCCGTGGGCGTGGCCCTCATCATCCCGATGGCAATCACCTGGTTCCGCACCGGCGACTGGCTCGACATCGACCTGGAATGGAAACAGATCTTCTACTTCTTCAAATCCCCCAACCGCAAGGTGCTGATCTCCTTCGGAAAGATGATCCTGGCATTCGCGCCGTTGATCGCCTTCGTGATCTGGAAATTCTCCTGGCTGGGGATCAACTTCGATTTCGTCGAAGCCCGCTATTTCGGCCGCGGCTTCCTGGATTTCGGAACCGCCTTTTACCTCTGGTCGGAGGCGGCCAAGAACGTCTTCTCGGCGAT
>CAZYSF010000298.1:0-6002 GCA_964649635.1 uncultured Anaerolineales bacterium
CCCGCGAGCCGGACCGCTCGATGCTGGAAGTGGCGATCACCGCGCTCGAAACCGTCCGCCGGGCGGACGATCCGCCGGCAGCGGATACCGCGAAGATGATTCCAGAGCCGGCGGAAATCAAGAATGACGAATGAAGCGCGCACTGGAGTCAATTGACAGGTGTCATTGCGAGCGACCCAGCGAAGCAATCCCCTGCTTAGGTTGAAAACCGGAGATTGCTTCGCCTGCCCCGGTTGGGGTAGGCCGGGGTCGCTTCGCTCCTCGCAATGACATCACAATGTGTTTGCCTCTAATTGAGGGTCACGCCCCATGCATTTCTCCAAGCGCGTCGAAAACCTGAAACCATACCCCTTCGCCCGGACGGCCGAAAAACTTGCGGCCCTAAAAGCGCGCGGCGTCGACGTCATCCGGATGGACATCGGCTCGCCGGACATGCCGCCGGCGGAGCATATCCTCGCCGCGGCCGAAAATGCCGTCCGCGATCCGGGTACGCACGGATATCCCGCGTTTGGATATGGAACCCCCTCGTTGCTCGCAGCGGTCGCGGATTATTACAAAGCCCGGTTTGAAGTTGCGCTCGACCCGAAACGGGAGATCACCGCGCTGCTCGGGTCAAAAGAAGGCATCTTTCATCTGACGCAGGCGCTGATCCAGGAGGGGGATGTCGCCCTGGTGCCCGATCCGGGCTATCCGGTTTACCGGGTGGCGGCGGAATGGGCCGGCGCCGATGTGCACCCGCTTCCCCTGCGGCGCGAAAAGGAATTCCTGCCGGATCTGGATTCCATCCCGCAGGAGGTTCTGCGCCGGGCGCGAATAATGTGGATCAACTATCCGAACAATCCGACCGGCGCCGTCGCCGGGCGGGATTTTTACGAACGGGCGCTCGATCTGGCGCGCCGCAATAATTTTCTTCTCTGCCACGATGCGGCCTATAGTGACGTCGCCTACGACGGATACCGGCCCAAGAGTATCCTCGAGCTGGATGGCGCCCGCGGGTGCGCCGTCGAGTTCAATTCGGTGTCCAAAACGTACAACATGGCCGGCTGGCGGCTGGGGTTTGTATCGGGGAACGCCGATGCGGTTTCTGCCATACGCAAAGTGAAAAGTAACATCGATTCCGGCATCTTCCCCGCCGTCACGGCGGCTGGCGAGGCGGCGCTGCGCGGCGACCAGGCCTGGATTGCCGCACGCAATGCCGTCTACGCCAAACGCCGTGACAGGATTCTGGCCGGGCTGGCCGGGATCGGCATCCGCGCCGATTCCCCAAAAGCGTCGCTGTATATCTGGGCGCCGGTTCCGGATGGCTTTACCGCCGAATCGTTTGCGGATTCGCTTCTCGAGCAGACCGGGGTATGCATCTCGCCGGGCACTTTTTTCGGCGGGGAGGGGGAGGGGTACGTGCGGATATCGATCGCCACGCCGGACGAACGGGTGCGGGAAGCCCTCCAAAAGATACGGCGGTGGAAACCATCCTGAACCGGCAGTCTGGCAGTGACTAAGGATATCCGCTGAGGAAATCATGCTTTCCAATCACATTCGCCCGATTGCCATTTGCATCGCCCGCCGGGGCGGCGACATTTTTGTTTTTGAAGCCCGGGATACCGTCAAGGGGGAGACCTTCTATCGGCCGTTGGGAGGCGGGATCGAATCCGGAGAGCGCAGCGAAGATGCCGTCCGGCGCGAAATGATGGAGGAGCTCGGCACGGAAATTACCGGTCTTAAAAAGATCGGCGTCCTGGAAAATATCTTCACCTATGAAGGCCGGCCCCGGCACGAGATCGTCTTCGTCTTCCAGGCGGATTTTACCGACCGCACCCTGTATGATAGGGATTTCGCCACATGCACAGAGGATAACGGCGTCCAATTGCCCGCCATGTGGAAACCGATATCTGAATTTGCCCGGGGTAAAGCGATCCTCTACCCGGATGGGTTGCTGAATTTGATTACCGGATTACCTCCCGGGCGATGATATGCACCCGTCGGATTCGCGCAAAAATGAAAATGTCCCCTGACAGTGTAAATATATGAACCGGAATATGCGGGAAATCGTACAAGCCGGGTATAACGCGGACGATTACGAAAAAGCGTTCCGGGCGGATCCCATCCTGCAGCCCATGGAAATGGAATTCCTGGATCTGCTCATTAAGGGATTTCCCATGAGGGCGCGCATTCTCGATTTGGGATCGGGGACCGGGCTGCCGTACGATAAATACCTGGCGGGCAAGGGGTTCCGCGTGACCGGAGTGGATTTCTGCGCGAAGCATCTGGCCCTGGCGCGCAAGAATGTCCCGCAGGCGGAGTATATCCAAGCGGACTTCTCGAAAGTCGACTTTTCACCGAAATTGTTTGACGCCATCACGGCGTTTTATGCGATCTTTCACCTGCCGCGCGGGGAGCACTCAGCCATATTTGCTAAAATGCATGGCTGGCTCAAGCCGGGCGGCAGGATTCTGGTCACGCTCGGGACATCCGACACGGAATGCGACGAGGAAGCCGGCTGGCTGGGCGCGCCGATGATGTGGAGTTCGTACCTGCCGGAAGAGTACCTGCGGATCCTGGAGCGGACGGGCTTTTCCGTGCGGAAGAGCGGATACGAGGGCGCACCCGGGGATGAGGAACACCATTTTTGGCTGCTCGCGGAAAAACAATAGGGAATAATCCAAATCGATACGAGCCACCCCGGCCTTGAACGCAGGTCCCTCCCCGATTAAATAATTTTGGCTCTTCCACCTCACCGAGGGAACGCCATTCATACGATTCCGAGCGGATCCTCCGGCGCCTGATTCGCCGTAAAAAAGGCTGCCACAAAGAGCACAAAGGGCACAAAGTATTCCGAGAATTTGTCTTTGTGCCCTTTGTGTTCTTTGCGGCTAACCTTGCCTTTCCCAACCATAAATCGCCGCCATGGTAAAAAGGCTTGTATTCCGTGCAAAGGTCGGAACGGATCGGGAAGGACTCCCGGGGGAGCCCACAGATCTTGCCGTTGTATGCGGAAGGCGATTCGACGAGATCCGAGGAGTTCAGCGCAGGGGGTATGATCCAAAGGGCGGGGCATCCCCTTGCCGGAAGGAGCCATCCGGCATGCTTCCCTTTTTCTTTACTCCATGCGGTTGCCGAAAAGTTGATGATGACCCACACGATTTGGAAGATCCATTAATAATCTCCTCCGAAAAATCCATCCGCCTGTTGTATACTTGCCACGCGGTCGAGATTGGGAAATAAAAATTCCATTGCTTTGGAGAAAAAATGCTTTCCAACCGAATCCGCAACCTTGTCCCGCCACCCCGGCCGGTTCCGCTTCCGATCATCTGTTCCGCCATGTTCGGAACCACCGGCGGGTTTGGCGGCCTCTTCCTGGTGCTTGGCCTGGGGTTCACGCTCATTTTCACCCACGGTTACCGCCCGTTCGATGATCTGCGCCTGGCGCTCTCGCGCGAGACGGTAAAAGGAAAAGTCACACGCGTCATCGAATCGAATGCGACGGAAAACGACGTGGATGTGTATGAATATGAATACGCCTTCACCACCCGCCGGGAAGAGCGGATGGCCGGCAGCAGTTACACCACCGGCCGCCGCTGGCCGGAGAGAAGCTCCGTCACCGTTGAATACGTGCCGGATGCCCCGTTCATCTCCCGCATCCAGGGAGCGCGCACATCTATGTTTTCGCCGTGGGTCTTGTTTGTGTTGATCTTTCCGGCCGTGGGCGGGGCGCTGTTCCTCTCAGCCGCGATCGGAGGCCTGCGCCAGGTATTCCTTCTGCGCAACGGCAAGGTCGCCGACGCGCGCATCACCGCCACCCGGTCAACCAACACCACCGTCAACAACGTGCCCATCCTCGAATTCACCTATGAGATCCAAACCAGCATGGGGACGGTCGCGGATGGGAAGGCCAAGGCATTCCCGAGCGACCGGCTCGGAGACGAAGAAACCGAACCCGCCCTTTATCTGCCATCCAACCCGGGCCGCTCCACGCTGGTGGACGCGATCAGCCTTAAATATCCGCTCGATGTGGATGGGCTGTCGGGCCAATGGGTGTCGACCGAGGGAAAATCCGCCGTGGTGCGCTACATCCTCACCTGGGCGGCCGTTCTTCTGCTCGGAGGATTTTGGATCATAAGTCTTCTCGGGATCATCCGGTAGCCTGTGGAAAAATTTTCATCAAGAGCGCAGAAAAAAATGCCGCCATTCCTCAACGCGGTGATCGCCGGCCACATCTGCCTGGATATCCTCCCGGATTTCGAAGTCGCCGCCGGGCGCGATCCGCAATCCCTTATTAAACCGGGAGCGCTGGTCCAGATCGGCGTGGCGCAATTCTCAAGCGGGGGACCGGTTTCCAACACCGGCTTGGCCCTCCATCACCTCGGCATCCCCGTTCATCTGATCGCCAAGCTGGGTGCGGATCCCTTCGGTGGGATTCTTAAAGCCATCGTCCAGGGCAGGGGGCCGCGGCTTGCCGACGGACTGATCACCGATCCGGAAGGCGTCACCTCCTACAGCATCATCCTCAGCAACCGGACGACCGACCGGATGTTCCTGCATTGCACGGGAGCAAATGACACCTTCGGCCCGGAAGATATCGATTTCCGATTGGTGGAGAAGGCGGATCTGTTCCACTTCGGGTATCCCCCGGCGTTGAAACGTATGTACCGTGGTGACGGGCGGGAACTGGCGGGGGTGATGCAATCCGCCAAAGCGGCCGGAGCGACCACTTCACTGGATATGTCCCTTCCCGACCCGGATTCCGAAAGTGGACGGACCGACTGGTGCCCGATCTACCGATCCGTCCTTCCGTATGTGGATATTTTCCTGCCCAGCCTGGATGAACTTCTGTATACCCTGCGCCGGAGACTTTTTATCGAGATGTCCTCCCGTGGAGAGTTGCTTCCGCAAACAACCCCGGGACTTTTGGAGGAACTTGGCGGCGAGTTGATGGAGATGGGGGTGGGAATCGTCATCGTCAAAATGGGGAATCGCGGAGTATATGTGCGTACGTCAGCCGAAAGCCGATTAAGCGCCATGGGCCGTGCGCGGCCGGAAAAAGGAAGCGGCTGGGCCGGAAGCGAGCGATGGACCCCGTGTTTTAAAGCCGGCGTGGTCGGGACGACCGGGGCGGGGGATGCGACGATCGCGGGGTTCCTGGCCGGATTGTTGCGCCGGACTTCGCTCGAGGAAGCGCTCCGCATGGCCGTCGCGGTGGGAGCATGCAATGTGGAGGCCGCCGATTCGCTTTCAGGTTTGCGGACGTGGGAAGGGACCCGGGATCGGGTGACGGCGGGCTGGGAACAGCTCCCGCTTGGGATCCAGGAAACGGGATGGGAGTGGGATGACTCGGGAATGATGTGGATCGGTCCGCTGGATTCGACGCGTAATTATTAAAATCCGCCGCAAGGTGCGGTGTCCTTTCTGACCCTTTGGTGGTTCCTTTTTAAAAAAGAAAATCCATCGGATTTCTTGCTGGAAGATGTTTGTTTCCGACTATGGTTTTCATATGGATCGGGATATTATTATTAGGATCCTGATAGAAAATCAACGAAAACGGATGGCGCGGCCGGGCGACAAACGCCCGGACTGAAATTATTTCTTTCCCTTGGTTTTATTTTTCTTCCCCGGACGGAATGATTCCAATATCTCATCGTCTTCCTGTTCCAAATCGAAAGCATATTTTTCCATAAAGTCCGAGCGCCGCATGCGCAGCGATAACGCCGACACGGCATTCAAATCCGCCGGATCCGCCCGGTCGCGACCGTCGGCGGCGGCGTAGGCCCGAGCGGCTTCGAACAGGACGCTCGTCCCCCGCAGCGAAGATACCTTCAGCGTCTGGATCGCCTCCAGCCCGCGCCGGATAGTTTCCGGAGCCAGCTGCACGCACGGCAAGCGGTTGCGCGCGGCGAGAATTTCCGCCGCGATCGTCTCGGTTTCCTCGCGGAAGTATTCAATGAATCCGCGCGGATTGAGCTCGAACGCATGCGACCGCTGATACGCCTCCCAGCGCTCGGCGGAAC
>CAZYSF010000299.1:0-9490 GCA_964649635.1 uncultured Anaerolineales bacterium
ATCCACCGCGCGAAAGGCGTACCCCGGGGTGATGTAGAGGCGCGTATCGCCCTCGTAGGAGGCGATCTCCCCCCGCGACGCGCCGGCGGCGGTTTCCAATGCGCGCACGGATGTCGTGCCGACGGCGGCCACGCGGCCGCCCCGCGCGCGGGCTTCGCGCACGGCACGCGCCGTCTCCTGGGGCACGCAGATCCACTCGGAGTGGATCGCGTGCGCTTCCACATCCCCCTCGGTGATCGGGGCGAAGGTATCCAGCCCGACGTGCAGCGTGACGAAGGCCGTTTCCACGCCGGCGACCCGCAGGCCGGCAATCAGCCCGGGCGTGAAATGCAGCCCGGCGGTGGGTGCGGCGGCGGAGCCGGGATCGCGCGCGTAGACAGTCTGGTAGCGTTCCGGGTTTTGCAGTTTCTCATGGATGTAAGGCGGAAGAGGGGTCGAACCCAGCGCGGCCAGGCGCGGCGTGATCGGCTGCGAGAAGCGCACGACCCGGCGGCTCTCGCCGAGATCCCGCTCGACATCAACCCGCACCGGTTCGGGTGCATCGCCGCCGGCGAGCACAAGCTGCGTGCCGGGACGGACACGCTTCCCGCCGACCAGCGCCTCCCACGTCTGCGCTTCCAGCCGCCGCAGGAGCAGGATCTCCACCCTGCCGCCGGTTCCTTCCTTGTGCGCGTACAACCGGGCCGGGATCACGCGTGTGTCGTTGAACACCAGCAGGTCGCCGGGCGCGAGAAACTGCCCGATGTCGCGGAATATGGCGTGCCGGATCCCACCGGTTGCGCGATCTAGAATCATGAGTCGGGAGGAATCGCGCGGCTCGAGCGGGGATTGGGCGATGAATTCGGGGGGCAGTTCGTATTCGAAATCTTCGAGGCGCATCGTCATTCGGCTGGGGAAGTGAACGGGCAGATATTATCCAGTGATGGTATCGAGTCAGAATATCCATAATTATCAAACAGGCCAAACACGTCGGTTTGGAATTTTTCTGCTTCCTGCCTGACCACGGTACATGCGGCAGTCACATCTTCATTCTTCACATATTCCCACCAGAATGCATTCGCCAGATAGGCGTAAATGTATCCCGGTGAGCCCAGCGGATAATTGGTTCGCAAATAAGTCCGGTGGCTTTCCGCTTCCATCACCCGGCCGATATTGACGTACAGCTCAACGAGTCGGAAACGCGCATACGCCCGAATCCGCGGTGGTTCGGTGAGATCGGCCAATACTTCATGGATCGAGGGACAACTTCCGTCCCGCATCCAATCGCCGCGGGAGCCGGGCTTGAGGGATTCGTCGAAAACCGCGCGCAAGTATTTTATCTCCGCCCGGTCAAACAAACCAAGGGAGGAAAAATAATCCCCGTCGAGGGCAGCCTGAAATCGGTACACCGGCGGAGCATTTTCCCGCCACATGTACTGAAAATATTCTCCAACCCACATCCAGATCTCATCATAGTTTAAAGACGGCCCGTTGTCGCAATATATACCATCTCCCTTGTCTCCCCAGGAATACTGTGGAATCAGAATCTCCAGCGTCCCGTTCCCGTCCAGGTCGCGGAATGCAGCCGCCCCTATTAGACTCGAATACCCATATGGGGAAAGCATCAACTCCCGGAAGCCTACACCGTTCCATTCCAGAACCTCTAGTTTTCTGGAGTATCCATAATCCACACTAAAATTAACGATAACGGAATACACAATTTCATGTATTCCATCTGCATTCAAGTCTAACACATCATCAAGATACACATCCGAATAAGTTCGGATTCGGTGGATTACAATATACTGCCCTCCTCGGCAACCAATAATAAATAGTACCGGGCGTTCAGGGTCTGATTCCTCGAGTATATAGTAATTTCCATGTCCGTTTATCCCTATTAGAAACTCATTCATTCCGTCGCCGGTGACATCCTGTTCGATAACTTCCATATTTACATCGAACGGCATATCGGATTTATGAAGCTCCATATCAATGGTTTCCAACTGCGTCTTAAATTTTTGAATCTCCCCGTTTGCTGTTAAGTAATCCAGGATTGGCCGTTCATAGTCCAAGGGGAAATCCATCAAGCGGATCTCTACTTCTTCATGGGTCGGTTCCGGGCAGGTTTCTGCAGGCGCTACGGTTGCGGTAGCTGGCAATCCGCGAGTTGGCGTCGGACGGGGAGTGGGCGAAAAACCCGGGGGGAAAAAGGTTGGATATTGTTCCGTTTCCGTTGGGAATAGGGTTTCTGTCGGGGCAGATGTCGGGAATACCATTTCTCGCGTTGTCGTATGCGTTTCGGAGGCTGTGGTTGAGGGAATCGAATGTGTCACGGAAGGAACGACCGGCTTGGATTTGGAAATTGTCTGGGTTGCCGCCGTTGCACACCCGACGAGGCAGAACAACAAGGCGCCCGCAGTTATTGAACGGAGACCCTGGTTAAAGTCCATCATGCCGATGCGATGTTCATCTGATGAATGCGGAGATTATATTCCCGGATCCACGTTGCCATTAAACAAACTCGGCTGCTCCGGGTTATGGAAGTCGATTCCCAGATGCTCATACGCCAGGCGGGTGGCCATGCGGCCCTGCGGGGTGCGGTCGAGGAAACCGAGCTGCAGCAGGTACGGCTCGTAGACGTCCATGATCGTATCCGGCTCCTCGCTGATCGAGGCGGCGATCGTCGCGAGCCCGACCGGCCCGCCGCCGTATTTTTCGATGATCGTGCGCAGGACCCGCAGGTCGATTTCGTCCAGGCCGAGCGGGTCGACGTTGAGCAGGTCCAGCCCGGCGCGCGCCGTCTCGAGGTTGATGGTGCCGTCGGCGCGCACCTGGGCGTAATCCCGCACGCGGCGCAAAAGCCGCAGCGCGACGCGCGGGGTGCCGCGCGCCCGGCGGGCGATCTCGCGCACGCCGCCTTCATCTATCTGCGCCCCCAGGAGCCACGCGCCGCGGCGGACGATCTCCGCCACCGCCTCCTGATCGTAAAAATCCAGACGGTAGACGGCGCCGAAGCGCGCCCGCAGCGGCGAGCTGAGCATCGCCAGGCGGGTGGTGGCGCCGACGACGGTAAAGGGCGGCATGTGCAGGCGGATCGAGCGCGCGCTCGGGCCCTTGCCGATTACGATATCCAGGGCGAAATCTTCCATCGCGGGGTAGAGCACTTCTTCGATCGCGCGGCCCAGTCGGTGGACTTCGTCGATGAAGAGGATATCCCCCTGCTGCAGGTTGGTCAGGATCGCGGCCAGGTCCCCCGCCCGCTCGATCGCCGGACCGGAAGTGACCTTGATCGCAACTCCCATCTCGCGCGCGAGGACGTGGGCGAAGGTGGTTTTGCCGAGCCCGGGCGGGCCGTAGAAGAGGGTGTGGTCGAGCGGCTCCCGGCGTTCCCGCGCGGCGCCGATCTGGACCGCCAGGTTTTCCTTGATCCGCGTTTGGCCGATGATCTCCGCGAGAGTCGTGGGACGCAGCGCGGGATCGAAGGGTTCCTCGCCGCGCGTATTCGGAGAAACGAGCCGGCCTTCATCCATGAAACGATTATATCAGTGTGCGTATTTCCGATCCGGACGCAATGAGAGTCATTGCGAGCGACCGAAGGGAGCGAAGCAATCTCCCACTTTATGGAAGCGGGAGATTGCTTCGTCGCTTCGCTCCCCGCAATGACCTATACCCGCCCGCCTGTCGTATAATCGCCGCATGGACATACGCAGCCGCTCCCGCAAACGCAACCGGATCATCGCCATCGCGCTGATCGCGCTTTCGGCGCTCGCCGCCGTCTATTCCCTCTGGCCGACCAGTTACCGCACGGAGGTGTTCGAGGTCAGCTCCGCGCTGCTCCCGCAGAAGTATCAACTGGAGGTGCGCTACCCGCGCTTCGGGCCGACGGGCGAAAACACCACAGTGGAGGTCACCTGGAGCCCGGCCGGAACAGCCGCGGGGTTCACCAAACCCGGCGAAGCCAACCCGGTGCTTGTCGCCGAGATCCAGTCCGCGGATATCGGTTTCACGCCCGACGGGCAGATCTCCACACCGCTTCAGGAGGGAATTCCGGTGCATTTCTCCTGGGAGGCGCTTTCCACCGCTGCCGGCGACGGGCAGTTTAATCTGTTCTTCTTCAAGGCCGGAGCGGAGGAAGTCGACGGGGTTTATCTGCAGCAGCCCGTGTGGGCGCGGATCTTTCCGTATTCGACCTTCGCCGGAGCGGGCGGGCTGAAGATCCCGCTTTTATTCTTTGCGGTGCTGGGCGGTGTGTTCGGCCTCGGTCTTTTGCTGTTGAACTCGCTGCGCCAAACCCGGAGCCGCGCCTCATCCCGAATCTGACGACGAACGAGCCCCGATGAACGAGCGAAACAAGGATCCGCAGGGAAAATGGGAAATCGTCCGCCTGACCGTCGGTCCGCTGCAGACCAACTGCTACCTGGTCGCGGACATAGCGGACGGGAAGGCCGCCGTCATCGACCCCGGCGATGAAACCTGGAAAATCCAGCACGCGTTGGCGATGCACGAATGGTCGCCGGCCTGGGTGCTCGTCACCCACGGGCACTTCGACCATATGGCGGCGTGCGGAGAACTGGCCGCCGCGGCGGGCTGCCCGATCGCGCTTCATCCGGCCGATCTGCCGCTGTGGTGGATGCACGGCGGCGCGGACATCTTCAATCTGAAAATCCCGGACCAGCCCGAACCGCAGCATTCGCTCAAAGAAGGGGAAACCCTGTCGGTGGGCGGTCTGTCCTTCGAGGTCATCCTCCTGCCCGGTCATTCCCCGGGCGGCGTGGGATTTTTCGCGCGCGAACCCGGCTGGCTGTTTTCCGGGGATACGGTCTTCGCCGACGGCGGAGTCGGCCGCTCGGACCTGCTGGGGGGAAACGAATCGGAGCTGAAGGAAAGCATCGCGAAAATCCTCCGCCTCCCGGATACGGTCGAGGTGTTCCCGGGCCACGGCAGCCGGTTGACGGTCGAATCATTGCGGATGATCTGGGGGGATTTATTGTCGGACACGCAAACGTAGGGGCGAGGCAATGCCTCGCCTCTACGTTTTTCCCCCGCTTGACAAGAAATCCGATATTGATACAATTAGTTCAATAATACATTTGATACTTTCGGCACGCTATTCCGTATACCGGAAACAGGAGAAATCCCATGGAAAACTTTCAGCAGTATCTGCCCCTGATCATCCCGCTCGTCCTCATCCAGCTGGTGCTGATGGTCACGGCCCTCCTCGATCTGCGCAAGCGGGAAAAAACCCGCGGGCCGAAATGGCTGTGGGTGATCATTATCATCTTCGGCGAATTGATCGGCCCGATCGTGTATTTCACGGTCGGCCGGCTGGAAGAATAAAATGAGCCTTTCCCCGCGCCGCACCGAAAACCGGACGCCGCCCGCCGCCCCGGATTCGCCGGAAACGGCCGCGATTTTCTGCCGCGGTCTTTCCAAGCAGTACGGCGAGGTCCGGGCGCTGGACGGGCTGGATCTGGCCGTCCCGCGCGGATCGGTGTTCGGATTCCTCGGCCGCAACGGCGCGGGGAAAACGACCACCATGCGCCTGCTGGCCGGGCTGGCATTTCCCTCGGCCGGACGCGCCTGGATCGACGGGATGGAAACTACCTCCGCCAACCGCCTGGCGCGGTCGCGCTTCGGCTACCTGCCCCAGTCGCCCGCGTTCTACAACTGGATGACCGCCCGCGAATACCTGGACTACGTCGGACGGATCCAGGAAATCTCCCCGGACGCGCGCCGACGGCAGATCGATGAATTGCTGGAACTCTCCGGATTAAAGGAAGCGTCGCGCCGTAAGGTCGGCGGATTTTCCGGCGGCATGCTGCAACGGCTCGGGATTGCCCAAGCCCTGATCGGGAATCCCCCGGTCCTCCTGCTCGACGAGCCCACCAGTTCGCTCGACCCGGCCGGGCGCTACGAGGTGCTGGAAATGATCACCCGGATCAGCGGATCGCGGACGGTGTTCTTCTCCAGCCACATCCTCAACGACATCGAACGGGTCTGCGACTCGCTGGCGGTGCTGCACAAGGGGCGCCTGCTGCTGGTTTCCGGCGTGGAGGCGCTGCTGGCGCAGTATCCGGTGGACGCGGTCGAGCTGGAACTGGATCCGGCCGGCGGAGAAATGGAATCCGGCGCGGCGGCGGCATTCACGGCGGCCCTGCGGGATATCCCCTGGGTGGCTTCCGTTAAAACGGAAGGCCGCCTGATCCGGGTCATGGTGAAAAACGTTCCCGACGGCAAACGCGGGCTCCTGCCGCTGATCGCCAAGCTGGGGCTGACCGTCAACCGTTATGAGTGGATCCGGCCTTCGCTGGAAGACATATTTCTGCAGATGAGTTCATAAGATGGAAGGGCAAACCGGCATGTTGACAATCCTCTACGGCGCATCCGTATTATTGATGATCCTCGTTCCGGTGATCCTGGCGGCCGGCCTGCGGCGGATTTCATCCGCGCCCTGGCTGCTGTTCGGCATCGGGAGCGGGACGTTTGTCCTTTCGCAGGTCGTCCACCTACCGCTCAACCAGTGGCTGGCGGATCTCGGCCTGCTGCCCGGGACCGTTGCCGCCGATGTTCCGATCGTCCAGACGGCGCTGATCGCCGGGCTGACCGCCGGATTGTGCGAGGAGCTGGCCCGCGCCGGCGGGTACGCCCTGCTCCGCAAGCTCCGCCCGGCGTGGATGCGCCTGCAGGACGCGGTCATGCTCGGGCTGGGTCATGGCGGAATCGAATCGATGATCTTCGGCGGCGTGCTTACCGCCGCCACCGTCAGCTCCCTGCTGCCCCTGATCGGCGCCGATCTCGGCGGATTCGGGCTGACGCCGGACCAGCGGACGAACCTTCAGGCGCAACTGGATTCCCTCGCGGCCAATCCGTGGAACAGTGCCTATCCGCTGCTCGAGCGGCTCATCGCCATCTCCGCACACGTCGTTTTCTCGCTCATGGTCTGGAAGGCGTTCACCGGCGCGGGGCTGCGCCGCAACTGGTTCTACATCCCGCTCGCAATCCTGTACCATGCCGGCGTGGATTTCGCCGCCGTGTACGGCATGCAATACCTCAAAGACCAGACTTTGCTGTTCGAACTGAGTTTCGTCGGAATGCTCGTTCCGGGGTACATGTGGGCGGCTTACCAGATCCGGCTTGCGAAAAAGGCCGTTGCCTTGGCAGACCCGATCTCCGACACCGCCCCGCAAAGCTCGATCCGCAGCGAGCTGGCCGTCTACCGGACTGCGGTTGGCAAGGAACTGGTGCAACTCTGGCGGACGAAGCGGATCCTGGTGACCGGTGCGGTATTCCTGGTCTTCGGGATGGGCTCGCCGCTCATCGCCAAAGCGATACCGGATATCTTCAAGTCCGTGGAGGGAATGGAGCAGTTCGCCGCCCTCATCCCCGTACCCAGCGCGGTCGACGCGATGGACCAGTACCTCAAGAACCTTTCGCAATTCGGATTCCTTCTGGCTGTCCTGCTGGCGATGGGCACCGTGGCCGGCGAGAAGGAACACGGAGTCGCGCCGATGATCCTGAGCAAGCCGATGCCGCGCTGGGCGTTCATCGCCGGCAAGTTCACCGCCCAATCCGTGATGTACCTCGCCTGCTTCGTGCTCTCGGGCGCCGGGGCCTGGTACTACACCTCGATTCTTTTCGGCCCGCTCGAGCCGGCCGCATACCTTCTGGTAAACGTTCTTCTCCTGATATGGATGCTGACTTTTGTCGCGCTGGCCGTACTCGGCAGCACGCTCGGGAAAACGACGGTCAGCGCCGGCGGGATCGGCATCATCCTTTCGGTGATCCTGATGCTCTCCGGCTCGATCCCCCGATTCGGCATCCTGTTCCCTCAGGGGTTGCTGGCCTGGGCCGGGCAGGCCGCCCATACCGCCGCGGGGCAGGCCGCTTCTGCGGTATCCACCGCGCTGGCCGGGCAGGTTTTCGTTAATGGCGGTGCACTGGCCTCGGCGGTTGTTCTGATTGTGATAAGCCTGATCCTTTCCGTCGGCTTTTTCGAGCAACAGGAATTGTAGATTACCGTATACTCAAATTAAAGCAGGAGGAATCCATGGAATCCCAAACTCCCGTTACCACCTTAAAAATGAACCTTCCGCGTTTCCTGATGGCCCTGATCGTAAAACCAAGGCAGGCCTTCACCCAATTGGATCAGACGGGAAGGCCGCACTTTCTCTGGGCGGCCGCGGCGATGCTGACCGTCGTCTGGCTGGCCGCGATCGTCACCCTCCCGGTTACCCAACGCGAGGCGGTGGAAGGTTTTGAAACCATCATGGAACCCGGCGGTAACTTCAGCGAAGAGCAGCAGGCTGTCCTTGAACAATCCATGGAATTCTCGACCAATCCGGTGTTCCTCGTCGCCAGCCAGGGCATCGTGGAAACGATCAGCTGGCCCATCCTGTGGCTCTCCGCGGCCGGATTGCTGTACCTCTTAAGCATCGCGTTCGGCGGGCAGGCGCGCTTCGGGTCCGTCCTCGCCATGGCGGTCTGGGCAACCATCCCGTTGATTTTCGGGAAAATTATGTTGATGATCGGCACGCTCGCCACCGGCGCGACGGCCCAACCGGGCCTGTCCTACCTGGTCAATGTTGAGGATGTTTCCTCCCTCACGCCCGCCGCCGCGGTGCTGGTCCAGATCCTCTCCCGCATTACGATCTTCGAGATCTGGTACCTGGTTCTGATCGGAATCGGGATCGGGGTGTGCGCCAAAGTGCCGCGGGTCAAGAGCGCCGTGATCACCGTGCTCTACTGGCTGATCTCATTAATTCCGCCGGTGGCCCTGGCCGTCGGCAGCGCCCTCATTGCCTCGGCGACGCTCGGGTAGGCCGCCTTTATGGCGAAGAAATTTTTTTTTACCACGGAGAGAATAGCCTCAAAAAACACAAAGCACACAAAGTAAAAAGCAATATTTGTGTTCTTTGAGTCCTTTGTGGCGGAGAAAAAATAACATGTCCGACCCCGTGTCATTTCTCCAGGCAAAGAGCCTTCGTAAGGAATACCGCCAGGGACAGAAAGCGCTGGAAGTCCTGTGCGGCGTGGACCTGACGATCCGGCGCGGGGAGTTTATCGCGGTGATGGGGCCCTCCGGATCGGGGAAATCCACCCTGCTGCATGTGCTCGGCGGGCTGGACCGCCCCACCTCCGGGACGATTACGGTGGAAGGGCAGGAGATCACCGCGCTGGATCAGGACGCGCTCTGCCGCTACCGCCGCGAGCGGGTGGGCTTTATCTTTCAATCGTTCCAGCTGCTCTCGACGATGAGCGCCCGCGACAACGTCGCCTTCCCGATGGTGTTCACCGGCGTGCCGCGCCGCGACCGGACCGCGCGCGCCGACAAGCTGCTGGCCGAGGTCGGGCTGGCGGAACGCGCGCACCACAAGCCGAGCGAGCTCTCCGGCGGCGAACAGCAACGGGTGGCCATCGCCCGGTCCCTGGCCAACTCGCCCGACCTGCTCCTGGCGGACGAGCCGACCGGCAACCTGGATTCCGCGACCGGATCCGAAGTGATGACCCTCCT
>CAZYSF010000300.1:0-2932 GCA_964649635.1 uncultured Anaerolineales bacterium
GAGATGGCGAAGATCTACGGTGCCAATGTAAAACGGATTGAAAAACCCTGGGGCGGCGTATTCACCCCGGCAGAGATCGAAGCCGCCCTTGTCCAAAACAAACCGGTCAAGATCCTGGCCCTCGTTCATGGGGAGACCTCCACCGGAGCGCTCCAGCCTCTGGAGGGAATGGCCGACGTCGTTCACCGGCACGGCGCCTTCTTTCTGATCGACTGCGTCACATCCTTGGGCGGTGTCCCGTTGAACATCGATGCCTGGGGTATCGACGTGGCGTACAGCGGATCGCAAAAATGCCTCGGTTGCCCTCCCGGCCTTTCCCCCTTTACCGCAAACGATCGGGCTCGGGAGGCCCTCTACCGACGGAAAACCCGCGTTCCCAACTGGTACCTCGATTTGACGATGATCGAAAAATACTGGAATCAGGAGAGGGTCTACCATCACACCCCCTCCACGACCCTCCATTATGGTTTCCGTGAAGGATTGCGCCTCGTCCTCGAAGAAGGGCTGGAAAACCGATGGCTTCGCCACCAGGCCGTTGCGGAATATCTCTGGGAGAAGATGGAAACGCTCGGGTTGAAACTTTTTGTTCCTCGAGAGCACCGTCTGCCTTCCCTGAATACGGTCTGCATCCCCGACGGCGTCGATGACGCGGCCGTCCGGACGAGCTTGCGCGAGACCTATAACATCGAAATCGCCGGCGGATTCGGACCCTTGAAGGGAAAGATCTGGCGGGTTGGTCTGATGGGTTTCTCCAGCAAGCGGGAAAACGTGACCCTGTTCTCCGAGGCCATGAGGGAGATTCTTCAAAAGTAGATTTGAAAAGGTTTCGTTGAAATATTAGACTGTTCTTCACCGACGGTCCTGTTTTCTGACCCGACTGTTTGCTGATAGATAGAAGGGGTTGCGTTTCCGCTCCGCCCGTCAAATATCTCTTGACAATCTCAGCGGAATCGGATATATATAGATCAGTTACTCGACATCGTCATCCACAGTGGATCCCCCATCTGGTGTGACATTTGCCCATGGGGGGTTTTTATTTCAGTGCGTTGATTGACCTTCGGGTCATAAGCAGCAGAAGGAAAAGGTATGAGCAGCACAATCGAAAAAGTCCGGAATATCGGGATCAGCGCCCATATTGATTCAGGGAAAACCACCCTGACCGAACGGATACTGTTTTACACCAAGCGAATCCATGCCATTCACGACGTCAAAGGAAAAGACGGCGTCGGGGCTACCATGGACTCTATGGAATTGGAGAAGGAGCGGGGCATCACGATCGCCTCGGCGGCCACATTTTGTGAATGGCTGAATCATGAGATCAATATCATCGATACACCGGGCCATGTTGATTTTACGATTGAGGTGGAACGTTCCCTCCGGGTACTCGACGGCGCCGTGCTGGTGCTCTGCTCGGTCGGCGGGGTTCAGTCACAGTCCATTACCGTCGATCAGCAGATGAAGCGCTACAAGGTGCCCTGCATCGCCTTCATCAATAAATGCGACCGCAGCGGCGCCGATCCCTCCCGCGTCATTACGCAGCTCCATACCAAGTTAGGTCACAACGCCGTGGCGATGCAACTGCCGATCGGCCTGGAAACGGATTTCCGGGGAGTCGTTGATCTGCTCACCATGAAGGCACTCTATTTCGAGGGGGAAAACGGCGAACAGGTCCGGATCGACGAGATTCCGGCTGACCTGCTGGCCGCCGCCCGGGCAAAACGCGAAGCGATGATCGATTCCGTCTCGCTCTTTTCCGATGCGCTGACCGAAGCAATCCTCGAAGAAAATCCGATATCGGACGCCCTGATTATTGAAGCCGTCCGTAAAGGAACCCTGGCACGGAAACTCACCCCCGTTTTCATGGGATCTGCTTACAAGAACAAAGGCGTCCAGCCGCTGCTCGATGCAGTGACGCGGTATCTTCCCTGTCCCGCGGATGTAGAGAATACGGCCCTGGATCGCGATCATGAAGAGACCCCGGTGGTGCTCCCGTCCGATCCTTCTCTGCCGATTGTGGCTTTGGCATTCAAGCTCGAAGACGGCGCCTACGGACAACTGACCTACGTCCGTGTTTATCAGGGGACGCTGGCCAAGGGAGAGGTGATCGTCAACACGCGGACCGGTAAAAAAACAAAGGTTGGCCGCGTCGTTCGCATGCATGCCGATCAGATGGAGGACATCGAGGCCGCATCCGCCGGTTATATCGGGGCGCTCTTTGGCATCGAGTGCGCCTCCGGCGACACCTTCGTTTCCCCGGGCATCAATCTGTCCATGACCTCGATGTTCGTGCCGAAACCGGTCATCTCGCTCGCGATATTTCCGAAGGACAACAAATCTCAGATCAACATGTCCAAAGCCCTCAACCGTTTTACAAAGGAGGATCCGACTTTCCGCACCCACGTGGATGACGAAACCAATGAAACGATCATCGAAGGGATGGGCGAACTGCACCTGGAAATCTATGTGGAGCGGATGAAAAGGGAATACGGAACCGATGTCGATACGGGAAAACCCCGCGTGGCCTACCGTGAAACGATCACCCAGCGGGCGGAATTCAATTACACCCACAAAAAACAGACCGGTGGATCCGGCCAGTATGGCCGTGTGGCGGGTTACATGGAACCGATCACGGAAGGTGAAGAGGACTTTATTTTCGATAATCAGGTCAGAGGTGGGTCGATCCCGACCCAGTACATCCAGGCCTGTGAAAAGGGTTTTCAGCAGTGCATGGCGAAGGGGCCAAAGATGGAGTTTCCCATCACGGGCGTGAAGATCGTCATCAACGACGGCGCGTCGCATGCGGTCGATTCCTCCGATATGGCCTTTCATGCGGCGGCCCGGGGCGCTTTCCGCGAAGGGTACGCCAAGGCCAAACCCGTAATTCACGAACCGATCATGAAGGTGGTCGTGGAGACGCCGACCGAGTTCCAGG
>CAZYSF010000301.1:0-4168 GCA_964649635.1 uncultured Anaerolineales bacterium
TAAGCTCCAGCCCCGCCCAGATCATCAGCGTTACCGACAGCCCCAGCAGGAATCGCAGGGTCCGTTTTTCCAGGCTGCCCCCCGCTTCGAAAGGCGCCCATCGGCTTTTACACGCCAGGCCGATCCCCATTCCCAGGATCAATCCCGCGAGTGAAATAATCGGATTCGGATCGCGGGGTTGGATGGCGTTGATCCGGGCTGCATTTTCCGCCCACACGGCGGGGTCGGCCGTTCCTGCCAGACGGCTCAGGATGATGGATTGCGAAAGTAAAAGTGTTATTGATGCTGCGGCGGCTGTTGCGACTTGAACCAGGAATCCCGCCCGCGCCAGCAGCGGTCCAAGATACCGGATTCCCGCCTCCACCAGAACCCACACTAAAATGCCGAATAACAACCCGGCCAACACGTCGCCGGGAAAATGCACGCCCAGATGCATGCGCGAAACGGAGATCCCGATCGCCATCAGGATGCCGATCCATAATCCCCATCTTCGCCGGATGCTCCCGGCCAGCCACGGCGTGATCGCCCAGGCGTGCACGGTGTGAATGGACGGCATCCCGTAACCGGTTTCGCCCGCCAGCGGCTGGACCCGCGCGTCATACCAGTACGGGCGCGGCATATGGGACGCCAGTTTAAGGATCCCGCCCAGCGCCGCGCCGGATACCAGCAGCAGACCCAGACGCACCCCGGCCCGCGTATCGATGCACCAATAAACCGTCAGGCCTAGGAGAAGCAGGAATTCGGTCGTCCCGAGGAAGGAAAAGGCGCGCATGAGCGGCGTGAGAACGGCAAGGTTAGCCTGCAGCCATAAAACTGCTTGAATTCCCGATTCCCAATACCCGCCCATTTTTTGCGCTCCGGTCTTCGGAAGGCGTACACTGGATGACACCGAAAAAGCCGAAAAAACCGAAAGAATTATTGATTTATTGTATCCGTGCGATCGGATCTTTTCGGTGTTTCGGTGTCCTCGTTAGGTTTCCGCGATCCTTCCTGAATGACCCGATTCTATCCTGGAACCATCATCTTCCGCCTACTTTTAAGGTTTATAATTGCCCGAAATCCAACATCCCCAGGGCTCCCAACAACTCCGCCTGCGGCGCAATTCCTTCAGGCGGAGTTTACCGGAATCCTGCATAAAAAATCCCGGAGGAATTCATGTCCAGACCGATAGTCACGATTGACGGCAACGAGGCGACCGCGTACGTTGCCCACAAGCTGAGCGAGGTGATCGCGATCTACCCGATCACGCCCTCCACCACCATGGGTGAACTCGCGGACCAATGGTCCGGTGAGAAGAAAACCAATATCTGGGGGACCGTGCCCTCGGTGATGGAAATGGAAAGCGAAGGCGGGGCGGCCGGCGCGGTCCACGGGGCGCTGCAGACCGGCGCGCTGTGCACCACCTTCACCGCGTCCCAGGGGCTCCTGCTGATGATCCCCAACATGTACAAGATTTCGGGCGAACTGACCTCGACCGTGTTTCACATCGCCGCCCGGGCGCTCGCCGCGCACGCGCTCTCGATCTTCGGCGACCACTCGGACGTGATGGCCGTGCGCCAGACCGGCTGGGCGATGCTGGCCTCCGGTTCGGTCCAGGAAGCGCAGGACCTGGCCGCGGTCGCGCATTCGGCCACGCTGCAATCCCGGATCCCCTTCATCCACTTCTTCGACGGCTTCCGCACCTCCTCCGAGGTGAGCAAGCTCGAACGCCTCACCGAGGACGACCTGCGGGCGATGGTCGACGACGACCTGGTGCGCGCGCACCGGGCCCGCGGGCTTACGCCGGATCATCCCGTCATCCGCGGCACGGCCCAGAACCCGGATGTGTATTTCCAGGGGCGCGAAGTGGCCAACCCGTTCTACGCCGCCTGCCCGGAAATCGTCCAGAAAGCGATGGGCAAATTCGCCGCCCTGACCGGCCGCGCCTACCACCTCTTCGATTACGTCGGCGCGCCGGATGCCGAGCGGGTGATCGTCCTGATGTGCTCCGGCACCGAGACCGCGCAGGAAACGGTTGAATTCCTGGTCGGCAAGGGCGAGAAGGTCGGCGTGCTCAAGGTCCACCTTTACCGGCCGTTCTCGGCGGAGCATTTCGCCAAGGCGCTGCCCGCCACGGTCAAGAGCATCGCCGTGCTCGACCGCTGCAAGGAACCCGGCGCGACCGGCGAACCGCTCTATATGGACGTGGTGACCGCGCTTTCCGAGCTGGTCACCCGCGGCGAGGCGCCGTTCGCGAAGATGCCCCTCGTCACAGGCGGGCGCTACGGCCTGGCCTCGAAGGAATTCACCCCCGGAATGGTCAAGGGCGTGTTCGACGAACTGGCCAAACCCAAACCCAAGAATCATTTCACGGTCGGGATCAACGACGACGTCTCCCACACCAGCCTCTCATACGATCCGAATTTCTCGGTCGAATCCGATACCACCGTCCGGTGCGTCTTCTGGGGCCTCGGCTCCGACGGCACGGTCGGCGCCAACAAGAACTCGATCAAAATCATCGGCGAGGAAACCCCCAACTTCGCGCAGGGCTATTTCGCCTACGACTCGCGCAAATCCGGGTCGGTGACGACCTCCTACCTGCGCTTCGGACCCCAGCCGATTCACGCCCCGTCGCTGATCCAGCACGCGAACTTCCTGGCCTGCCACCAGTTCTCCTTCCTCGAGCGCTTCGACGTCCTGGCCGCGGTCAAGCCCGGCGGGACCTTCCTGCTCAACAGCACCTTCAAACCCGAGGAAGTCTGGGACCAGCTTCCGCGCGAAACCCAGAAATCCATCCTGGATAAAAAACTGCGCTTCTACGTCATCGACGCCTACCAGGTGGCGCAGGATACCGGCATGGGCGGACGCATCAACACCATCATGCAGACCTGCTTCTTCGCCATCTCCGGCATCCTCCCGCGCGAACAGGCGATCGAGGAGATTAAGAAAGCGATCAAGAAGACCTACGGCAAGCGCGGCGAAGCCGTGGTGAAGAAAAACTTCGAAGCCGTAGACCAGACCCTGGCGCACCTGAGCGAGGTCAAGCTCGAGGGGCGCAAGGCCGATTCAAAGATCAGCCGCCGTCCGGCCGTCCCGAATGCGGCGCCCGAGTTCGTCCGGAAGGTGCTCGGCCCGATGATCGCGAACGAGGGCGATTCCCTGCCGGTCAGCGCGATGCCGGTCGACGGGACTTTCCCGAGCGGAACGACCCAGTGGGAAAAGCGCAACATCACCCTCGAAATCCCGGTCTGGGAAAGCGCCCTGTGCATCCAATGCGGCAAGTGCTCGATGGTCTGCCCGCACGCGGTGATCCGCCAGAAGGTGTACGCACCCGGCCTGCTGGCCAAGGCCCCGGCTTCCTTTAAAAGCCTCGACGCCAAGTTCAAGGAATTCCCCGGCGCCAAGTTCACGATCCAGGTCTCGCCCGAGGATTGCACCGGCTGCGGTTTGTGCGTGGAAGCCTGCCCGGCCAAGGATAAATCCAACACCGCCCGCAAGGCGCTCAACATGGCCGAGCAGCCTCCGCTGCGCGAACAGGAAAACGCCAACTGGGCCTTCTTCCTGAGCCTGCCGGAAGCCGACCGCACGGCCTTCCAGCCGGCGACGGTCAAGAACGCGCAGCTCCTGCAGCCGCTGTTCGAATTCTCCGGCGCGTGCGCCGGCTGCGGCGAGACCCCCTACGTCAAGCTGGTCTCGCAGCTGTTCGGCGACCGGATGGTCGTCGCCAACGCCACCGGCTGCTCCTCGATCTACGGCGGCAACCTACCCACCACCCCGTGGACCTTCAATAAAGACGGCCGCGGGCCGGCCTGGTCGAACTCACTCTTTGAAGACAACGCCGAGTTCGGGCTGGGCATGCGGCTGACGATCGATAAGCAGCTTGAATACGCGCGTGAACTGGTGACCCAGCTGGCGGCGGCCCTGGGGGACGATCTGGTCAAGGGTCTGCTCGAGGCCGACCAGAAGGATGAAGCGGGGATCCGCGCCCAGCGTGAGCGGGTCGCCCAGTTGAAAAAGAAATTGGAAAAATCGGCCGAACCGAAAGCCAAAGATCTCCTCAGCCTGGCCGACGCGCTGGTGAAAAAGAGCGTCTGGATCATGGGCGGCGACGGCTGGGCCTACGACATCGGGTTCGGCGGGCTGGATCACGTCCTGGCGTCCGGCCGCAACGTGAACGTGCTGGTGTTGG
>CAZYSF010000302.1:0-4227 GCA_964649635.1 uncultured Anaerolineales bacterium
GGCTTTTCGAGAATCCCCGGACGGATGAGCCTCCGTCAAGTTCCATTCAATACTAAACAGTTTGTTGAATAAGTTGAGGCTATCGTTGCGAGGAGCGAAGCGACCCCGGCTTACCCCAACCGGGGCAGGCGAAGCAATCTCCCGCTTTTTCCGAAGGGGGAGATTGCTTCGCTCCCGGAGCCTGCCCTGAGTGCCTCGCCCTCCGAGCGATGAGCATCGGTGATTTTCCGATGCGAAGAATTCGCGAGTGGGGGGAGCGAAGGGGTCGCTCGCAATGACGGCAGACGCTTTTTCAGCAGCCTGCTAATAAAGCAATCCCCAATCCGCGCCGGTATCCTCATCCATCATCGATTGATCCCAGGCTTCGTCGCCCATCTCCATAACCACGGGCAAAGCCAGAGCCTTTTCGGCTTTTTGTCTGGCGTTTTCCATCAATGCCGGGCCGTACGGGCAAAATGGCGTGGTCAGGATCATCCGGATGGAAGCGCTTTTCTCCTGAATTTCCACATTGCGGATCATTCCGAGTTGAATAATGCTCAACCCCAGTTCCGGATCCATGACCTCGCCAAGGGCCTTGCGCAGCGCTTCCGCCTGCTGCGGATGCGACCGGTCGGCCGCCCAAACCGTCTTGGGAGGAGAAGAATCTTCGGCTTCAGCCATGGATCGCCTCCGTAACCGCCGCGGTGATGGTGTAAGCGCATGCATCCGCACCGGTGCGAATGCACGAAATCCTTTCCACCGGAATGCCGAGCGCCCGCGAGATCATCGAGGCATCCAGCATGCAAACCTCCGGATGGGAATGGCTGATGCGCGAGTAGGGGCAGGCCAGTTCGGAAAGGCAGTACTGCCCGGCGCCGGTTGCTTCCACATGCGCGACAAATCCCTCGAGGGTGAGCAGTTCGACCAACCGCTCCAGACGCTGGGGCAGTGGAAGCGCATCCAATTCGGCCTTCCAAGCCCCGGCCATGCTGGTAGCGACCTCCCGCAATAGTTTTTCAACCATTTCCGGAGGGAGGTGTTCCTTCAGCTGATCCAGAAGCAGGGTTGTGAATTGGTAGTACCGGGAGGTGTTTCGCTCCTGGGCGCGCGGGGTTAATTTATACACCTGGCGGGGCCGGCCGACGCCGTGCCGTTCGTCGCGTACTTCGATCATCCCTTCCGCCTGCAGGGAAGTCAAGTGGTGGCGCACCGCGATTGGCGTGATCTTTACAGCCGATGCCAGTTCAGAGACCGTCATCCGGCCCTGCGTCCGCAAAGCCTGGAATATTTTTTCTTTCGTCGGTTCGGTTCCTGAATTGTTCATTTTGCCTATTTTATTGGGAAAAACCTAAATAGTCAATATTTAATATAAAAATATAATATATTGACTATCCAGCATTATAAATGCTATACTCAATCGAATTTAATGAGGTTTCCATGCCCGGTCTTCTGGAAATACAGGATTTGCGTGTCAATATCGGCGAGAAGCCACTGCTAAAAGGCGTCAGCCTGACCATCCGCCAGGGCGAAGTGCACGCCTTGATGGGGCCGAACGGCACCGGAAAATCAACACTGGCCTACGCGCTGATGGGGCATCCCGGCTATGCCATTACCGGCGGGAAAATCCTTCTCGACGGGATGGACATCCTCGGGCTGACGACTGACGAAAGAGCCCGGCTGGGCTTGTTCCTTGCATTTCAGTATCCGGTCGCCATTCCGGGCGTATCGGTCGCCAATTTTCTGCGCACGGCGATCAACGCGCGGCGCCGGGCGCTGGACCCGCAGGATAAGGGCATCCCCGTTCCGGAATTCCGCAAGCTGCTTAAATCCAAACTCGAGATGCTGAAGATTCCGGTCGAGTTCGCCGGCCGGTATTTGAATGAAGGTTTCTCCGGCGGTGAGAAGAAGCGGATTGAGGTGCTTCAACTGGCGGTGCTGCTTCCCAAATTCGCCGTTTTGGATGAAACGGATTCGGGGCTGGACATCGACGCGCTGCGGATCGTCGCCGGCGGCGTGGATGCCATCTCCGGACCCGACCTGGGCGTGCTGGTGATCACCCATTACCAGCGGATCCTCAATTACATCAAACCGCAATTCGTGCATGTGATGTTCGACGGCCGGATCGTCGAATCCGGAGGCGCGGATCTGGCTGTCCGGCTGGAGGAGCAGGGCTACGATTGGATTCGCGAAAAATACGCCGGAGGGGAAAAGGCCTGACATGCCGCCGAACGGGAAACCGCAATGGGAGGGCCCCAGCGAATATCCGTACGGCTTCCGCGATCCGGAGGAGTACCTTTTTCGATCGCAGCCCGGGTTGCACCGGGAAGTGGTCGAGGAAATCTCCTCCCAGAAGGGCGAGCCGGATTGGATGCGCAAGCTGCGTCTGGAGGCGTTCGACCATTTCCTCGCGCGGCCGATGCCCGCCTGGGGCGGCGACCTCGCGGACTTGAATCTCAACGAGATCACCTTCTACATCCGTCCGAGCGACCGCGCGCAGGTTTCCTGGGACGAAGTGCCGGAAACCATCAAGCGGACTTTTGACCGTCTGGGCATCCCCGAAGCCGAGCGCAAGCTGCTGGCGGGGGTCGGCGCGCAGTACGAATCCGAGATGGTGTACCACAACATCCAGCAGGCGCTGGAAAAAAAAGGGGTGATATTCCTTTCCAGCGATGACGGCTTGAAGAAACACCCGATATCTTCAAGGAATTTTTCGGCACCATCGTCCCGCACACCGATAACAAATTTGCCGCGCTCAACACGGCTTTCTGGTCCGGGGGCTCCTTCGTCTACGTGCCGCCGGGCGTGCACGTGGACCTGCCGCTTCAGGCGTACTTCCGGCTCAACGCCCAGGGAGTCGGCCAGTTCGAACGGACGCTGATCATCGTCGATGAAGGCGCTTCCGTCCATTATGTCGAAGGATGCACCGCGCCGGTGTATACCAGGGATTCCCTGCATAGCGGCGTGATCGAGATCATCGTCCGGCGCGGTGCGCGCATGCGCTATACCACGATCCAGAACTGGTCCACCAACGTTTACAACCTCGTCACCCAGCGGGCGCTGGTCGGGGAAGATGCGGTCATGGAGTGGGTGGATTCCAACCTTGGCAGCCGGCTGACGATGAAGTACCCGGCGTGCATCCTGCAGGGCAAAGGCGCGCACGGCGAGATCCTCTCCATGGCGTTTGCCGGCCGCGGGCAACACCAGGACGCCGGCGGAAAAATGATTCACATGGCGCCGGGGACCAGCAGCAAGATCACGTCAAAATCGATCAGCAAAGCCGGCGGGCGGTCGTCCTACCGGGGCCTGGTGCGGATCCTGCCCGGCGCGGCGGGTTCAAAATCCAAGGTGGTGTGCGACGCGCTGCTTCTCGATTCGGACGCCCGGACGGATACGTACCCGACCATCCGCACCGAAGAAGAGAAGGTGGATATCGGGCATGAGGCGACGGTCAGCAGGATCGGCCAAGAGCAGCTCTTCTATCTCCGCAGCCGCGGATTGACCGAAGAGGAAGCCGTCACCATGGTGGTATCCGGTTTCATCGAACCCCTGGTCAAGGAACTCCCGATGGAATACGCGATTGAGATGAACCGGCTGATCCAGATGCAGATGAGTGGATCGGTGGGTTAGGCGGAATATGGCGCGTCGATCGGAACGGGCATGTGAAAAAATCGATCCGGCCGCGGCCAAACCGCCGCCGCTGACCGACATTCAGGTTGAGGCGATCGGCCGGGAAACGGGCGAACCCGGATTTCAGGGCCTGCCCTCCGCCTTCAATCTGGTTTTTTTTCAGGAAGGGTCCATTGGAGACTTCAAGTTATATAGCCCGACCCAGGACGGCCCGATGTCGATTCTTCAGGACTTTCGGGGGGATTCCCGGGATTACGGGGACGCCTACAGGAATCTCCTGAAAATCGATTTCAACCTCGCCGGCGTCTCGATGTCGCTGATCCCCGGGGAGGGCTTCGGCGCATCCGGGCGTCCCCTGACGACTTCGGATATCCTCCTCCAAAAAATCGAGACGTCGGTCGCCGGCCGGGTCGACGACAAATACGCGGCCAAGTTCCTGGAATACAAGGACATCGTCGAAGTCGAGTACAGCGCCAATTACCTGGACAGCTCCGGTGCGATGGCCGTCCTTCGCGACCCTTCCGGGCTTGAGTTCGTTCACTATGCGCTCGAGCCGGCGCGGCTTACCCTCGCCCCGGTCGGGCTCGAATACGCCACGACGCTCCGCCTCAACGGCGCCGT
>CAZYSF010000303.1:0-3011 GCA_964649635.1 uncultured Anaerolineales bacterium
CCGACGACCAAGGCGCCGGCCATTATCCCGCCCACCAAGACCAGTGTGCCCAAGGTGTACCCGACCGCCCCGGAAAAAACCCCTCCGACGGCGAAACCGGCCGCCACATCCACGCCCAAAACGGCCGCGAATCCTCCGGCGACGAAGACCCCGATCGCCACGATCGAGGAACCGTACCCGGCGCCGGAGGAGGGTAATTCGCCGACGCCGTCCGACACATCCGAAGATCCGTATCCGCCGCCGGAGGATGTGAATTCACCGACCCCGAGCCCGACCCCGACCGTCACGCCCACCCGGACCCCGACTCCGACCACCGAGACGGCCACGGATCCGACCAATCCGTTCCCGGGCTGCACCTACACTCTGAATGTGGATTTCGAGAACCAGATTTACGAACGAATCAACCAGGCCCGCACCGAAGCGGGATTGTGGACGTTGTCCTGGTACGGGCCGCTGGCGGAAGGCGCCCGCTACCACAGCATCGACATGGGCTGCAACAGATATTTCGCGCACACCGGCGGCGTGTACGAGAACATCCTGGGCGGCTACAACACCGTCGAACAGGCGTGGAACTGGTGGTGGAACAGTCAGGCGCACCACGACAACATTCTTGGAAGATATTATTACAAGACCGGGGTGGGGTATGCCTGGGTGGTCGGCTCGCCTTACCGCTATTATTGGACGATCCAGTTCAGCCGCTAAAAGGCTGCTGAAAAACGTGCCGTACGTCATTGCGAGCGACTGCTTCACTTCGCTCAGCACAGGCTCCGGGAGCGGAACAATCTCCTTTCCTTAGGATAAGATTGCTTCGTCGCTTTGCTCCTCGCAATGACACCCTGATAGCTTTTCAGCACCCTGCCAATAAAAAAACCGCCGAAAAGGCGGTTTCTTTTTCTTCAGCCCCGGATCCCAAGCGATGCGGTTTCGCCGCCGACTTCCAGGCCGGCGTTGCGGCCGGAGCCGGAAAAGATTTCCGCTCCGGTGCGGCGATCCAGCAGGCGCACCGAAACCTCCGCCGTCAGGCTTTCCACCAGGCGCTGAACCATCGCCGCACGGAAGGGCGCGTGCAGCAGCCCTCCCTTGCTTCGTTTGGCATCCAGCTCCAGCCGGAAGCGGCGGTCCTGCAGGGAAACATGGACGTTTGTGTCGGTGATGGCGAGGCTCTTCAGCGCGGCGCCGGTGTAGGTGGCGAACCGGTACAGGCGCCCGCGATGCCACAACCCGGCGATGAATCCGGGGAAGGCCGTCCCCAGCCATGGGATCCGCGCGACCGAGGCGGTCAGGCAGGTTCCCGCTTCCGCAAAATGGTTGGTCTGCATCCACACCCACCCGCGCGGAAAGGCGCCGCCCCAATCCTTTTCGATGTACCCGCGCCCGCCGGAAAAATCCGTTTCCCGCTTTCCCAGTCGGAGCCGGCCATTCACTTCGTGATCCAGGCTCAGCACCCCGTGATAGCACTCCATGAAAGGCACATAGGCAAACCACCCCATAATGCCCGGGGAGAGGGGGGTGACCGGCCAGGGGGTGATACCGCGGAAGGCGAGCTCGCCCATTATGGTTTGTTCCGGCCGCTCGATCTCCAGATGCAGGGAATCAGTCCGAAACCGGTTGGGCCCGATACGCATGTCGAATTCATCCGCCGAGGCCTGGAATTCGCGCAAGGGGTAGCGGTGGTAATGGCTCTCGCCGGAGCGGCCGTTTAGAGTCTGCACGAAGGCGTGCGATTCCTCGCCCGGGATTTTCGACGAGGCCAGGAACACGCCGGGGATCACCGCCCACACGTTCCGTTCCGATAAGTCCGCGAATTTGAAATACCAGCCCTCGAAAAAATCGCGCGTGCGGCCAAGCCCGTGAAACATCGCCAGGCGCCGCACGGCGCGCCAGCGCGCAAGGATTGTTTGAGAGGCTGTGGAAAGGCGCATATTCCGGATCCGGTCCCGCTTGAAATTCATAGTCGCAACAGGAATATTTTTAACTCCCGCCCGTCCAGCTCACGATATATTCTGTCAACCTATCCGGTATTTCGACTTCCTGCCCACGGTCGATCCATTCCCCCCGTAATCCGAGCTCCCGCGCCGCAAGCTCGAAATGGCACATCGCGATGCCCATATCGATCCGTTGGATATCGGCCAGCCGCAGGATTCTCTGGAAGAATCCCTCGCGGTATCCCTTCGTCCGTTGCAGAAAAAAATGCCAGTCGCGGCCGGCACGGAGGATCCGCCAGGGCTGCTTGTTGGAGGCGGAAGGGCCCAGCCGGACCATTTCGAGGGGTTCGGCGTATGGACCGGCCGCCTCCCGCGCCAGCGGAACGGCAAATGAGTTTTGAAAGTACAACTGTTCCCAAGGCAGACGGCTCGTCGATCCGGCCAGCCCGCGTATTGCTCCGCGCCGGGCGCGCTCCGGATCCGCGATGCGGCCGATGGAAACCACCGCCGGCAGGACCTCCCCCATACGGAGCGAAATCTTCGCGGCAAAACTGCTTTGCGTGAAAGTTCCACCCAGCCAGCAGGTTCCCAATTCCAGGTCGGTTGCCAGGAGGATGATCTGCTCCAGCCGGTAACCGAAATCCTCCAGTGATTTTTCCGCCCGGGGCGCTGCGCCGATGATGAAGCCGGTCGCGCCGCGGATGAAACCATACGTCCCCAGTCCCCGGAGCGCGGCCCGATCCTCCGCGGAAGCGGCGGCCAAGCGGAAACGCAGCGGCGTCCCGAACGGCCCGGGGGCCGGCCCGGCGATCGCGGCATCCAGGGTTCGCCGCGCTTCCGCCCCGATCGGTTTGGGGGAATAGGCGCGGCAGGAGAAGCGTTGACGGATGAGATCGGCGATGGGTTGGGAAAAAATAATTGGGGGGGATACTGCTGCAGTCATTACCGGAGGATATCACAAATTGGTGCGGTGAAGCGGGAGAGAAGACGATAAACCAGGGGAAGAGAAGACCAGGAGATGGTCCTTGCGAGGAGCGAAGCGACGAAGCAATCTCCTTCTATTAATGGGGAGATTGCTTCGCTCCC
>CAZYSF010000304.1:0-13648 GCA_964649635.1 uncultured Anaerolineales bacterium
CCACTGGATGCACCCGAAGCAGCCCGAGAATCCGATGCCGCGCCGGGAACTCATCCGCCAGGCGGCGGGCTATGCCGCCGCGCTCGAGGCGGCCGGCGTGCGGCCGGGGGAAGTGGTGATCCTCATCCTGCAGCATTCCGAAGCGCTGGCGGCTGCCTTCTTCGGCGCCGTGCTGCACGGCGCGATCCCCAGCATCATGCCGTTCCTCACCGAAAAGCTCTCGCCGGATTCCTACCGGCGCTCGTTGAAATCGCTTTTCGAGGTGACGCAGCCGGCGGCGGTCGTCACCTATCCGGAATTCGGAACCGAATTGCAGGCGGCCATCCCCGCCGGCGGTTCCGTCCGCAAAGTCCTTTTATCCTCGCAGGCGGCCCCGGTCCCGGAGCCGGATTTCTCCGCGATGCGCGGCCGGGAACGCCTGCCCGGGGACACCGTCCTCCTGCAGCATTCCTCCGGAACCACCGGCCTGCAGAAGGGCGTGGCCCTTTCCCATCAAGCCGTATTCCGGCAGCTGGCGAGCTACGGCAAGGCCATCCGTCTCGCGCCGGACGATGTGGTCGTCTCCTGGCTGCCTCTTTACCACGATATGGGTTTGATCGCCGGCTTCCTGATCCCGCTCCTCTCGGGGATTCCGCTGGTGCTCATGTCGCCCTTCGACTGGGTCCGCGCGCCATACAAACTCCTGCGGGCGGTTTCGGAGCACCGCGGGACTCTTTCCTGGCTGCCGAACTTCGCGTTCAACTTCTGCGCGCAAAAAATCCGCGACCGGGATCTGGAGGGGGTGGATCTGGCTTCGTGGCGGGCGGTGATCAACTGCTCCGAACCGATGCACTACCAGAGCCAGCGGATGTTCTTCGAGCGGTTCCGCGCCCACGGGTTGCGGGAATCGGCGCTGGCGACCAGTTATGCGATGGCCGAGAATGTGTTTGCCGTCACCCAGGGCGGGATCGACCGGGCGGCCACGGTCGATCCGATCTCACAACGCGGGCTGCTGGTCGATCGGATCGCGCGCGCGGCGGCGGACGGCGAGGAGACGATGCGGATGCTCTCCTGCGGCGCGCCGATCGGGAACGTCGAGGTCCGGGTGGTGGACGACGCGCGCCGGGACCTCCCCGAGCGGCATCTGGGCGAGGTCTTGCTGCGCAGCGACTGCATGCTCAGCGGCTACTACCGCCGCGACGACCTGACCGCGCAAGCGTTCCACGACGGCTGGTACCTCACCGGCGACCTCGGATACCTGGCGGACGGAGAGGTGTACATCACCGGCCGGAAGAAGGACCTGATCATCGTAGGCGGGAAGAATGTGTATCCGCAGGACCTCGAAAGCCTGGCCTCGGAAGTTCCGGGGATTCATCCCGGGCGGGTGGTCGCCTTCGGCGTGTACAACGACGAGATGGGAACCGAGGAAGTGGTGATTGTCGCCGAGAAAGACGCCGATGCGGAGCAACCCGCGGGCGCCGCTCCCGAAGCCCTGTCCAACGAGATCCGCGCGCGGGTCACCCGCGGATCGGATATCGCGCTGCGCCATGTGAAGGTGGTCGAGCGCGGCTGGCTGCTCAAAACGAGTTCGGGCAAAATCGCCCGCAATGCGAACCGCGAAAAATATCTCGCCGAAAAGGCGGTGACCGCGGGGGGATAAACGCACGCGTGCTCGTAAAACCGCCATATCGCCGACGGGCGAATGGGATTGGTCTTCGCCCCCGCAAGGGAGAAAATCCGTATGATGAAGAGACTGCTCATTCCCGCGTTTCTGCTGATCACCGCCTGCCAAGCCGGGAGTTTGTTCGCCCCGCCCACGCCGACCCCGACGGCCACCGCCACACTGACCCCGACCTCCACCCCGACCGCCACCTTCACCAGCACAGCCACCCCGACCAGCACCCTGACCCGGACCATCACCCAGACTCATACCCCTCTGCCGACCTTCAACGAGGGCGTCACCTTTACGGCGGGCGATTTCAAACTGCGCGTAACCGCCCTGCGCGCCGGAGGGACTCGGGAGGAGTACATCCACAACGATCAGGATTGCGCGGGGAAGGGCAAACTGTGCCTGGCCGTGCGGATTCAGGTGGTATCCGGAAAAGTGACCTACAGCGAGATGCTCAACTGGCGCGTGTACGTCAGCGACGAATCCGGGGGTTCCGGCAAGTATCTCACCTCAACCTCCATCGGCTTCTCGGATTTGTATGCCGCTTACGGATGGTGGGTTTTCGAGGTCGAACCGGATGTGAATGTTTTTGAAATCGAACTTTTCCATGTCCGGGTTATTTCCACCAATCCGCCGATTTACGGGGTGATTACCCTTTCGTAATCATTCGGACGGCCGGGAAGGAAATCGGATGGAACCAGTCGTAAAATAGTTGAACAATCGGCTGCGATCAAATCGCAGAGAATAAAACCGCGCGGTTCCTTGACATCGCCCATAGGCGGGAGTATATTCGCAAAAGCAGCGAATTTTCCGAAACGGGAGCGTTTGCCCGCCATTCAAAACCATCACGGCATCATGGATACCGACCTTTCGCTCGATCCGGATCATTGGCATACCGCTCGATTGCAGATTCCACCTGCCGCCCGTTGAGACGTTAGCCGGGGTGTAAACCGACCGCCTGCCCCCGCGTCCCAAAGGACGCGGGGTTTTTATTTATCTCAACCGCAGGAGAGCCTCTTATGGCGTATGTCCGCGAATTGCTGGGCCGCCCGGTCGCCGACGTCAGCGGCAAGCAGATCGGCACGCTGGCCGATCTGATCGCCACCACCCAGAATCCGATCGCCCACCCGCGCGTGGTGGCCATGGTCATCCGATACAACGGGAACCAGATATTAATTCCGGTTTCCGCCGCGACGGTCCTGATCGCACCCGCCATTCCGCTGAAATTCCGGATGAAGGATCTGCCGGCGTACGAACCCGCCAAGGACGACCTGTTCCTGGCGCGCGACGTGCTGGATAAACCGGTCATCGACATCAACGGCGTGCGGGCGGTGCGGGTGAAGGATGTGGAACTGACACGTGTCGACAACGACATCTACATCGCCAACGTCACCGTGTGCGAGGATGGAAGGCGCGGGCTGGCGCGGACCCTGTTCGGCCGCGGCGTGCCGAACCCCACCGCCGGGGTGATCTCCTGGGAAAACATCGAAATGCTGCCGGGTGAAAACCCGATGCGCTTGAAAGTCTCCGGCGATAAACTGGCCGAGCTGCATCCGGCGGACCTGGCCGATATCGTAAGCGATCTGACCCGCCATAAGAGCAGCGGTCAGCTGCTGGACCAGATGGTCGTGGAGACTCTGGCCGACGTGCTGGAGGAATCCGAACCGGATGTGCAGGCCGACCTGGTGGAGCACATGCCGGACGAAAAGGTGGCGGACGTCCTCGAGGAAATGGCGCCCGACGAAGCGGCCGATCTGCTGGCCGAACTGCCGAAGGGCCGCTCCGAAGATCTGCTGGACCTGATGGGCCGGGAAGAGGCCGAGGATGTCCGCAAGCTGCTGACCTACTCGGTGGATTCAGCCGGCGGATTGATGAATACCGAATTTCTGGCTGTGCGCCCGGCCCTGACCGCGGCCGCGGCCATGGCCGTGCTGAGGCGCGAGGGGCCGAAAATCCAGAATCTTTTTTACATCTATGTGACGGATGAGGACATGACCCTTCTGGGTGTGTTCTCGCTGCGGGATCTGGTGTTGGCGGATCCGGAAACTTGCGTGACGGAGTTCATGCGCCAGAGGGTGTTCACCGTCCGCCCGGGGGACAGCCAGGACGACGCGGCGCACGCCGTCTCCAAGTACAACCTGCAGGCCGTGCCGGTGGTGGACGAGCAGGACCGCCTGCAGGGAATCATCACCGCGGACGACGCGCTGGATAAGATCATCCCCACTGCCTGGAAGAAGCGCATCCCGCGCCTGCGCCGGTAGGGGCCGACCCATTGGGTCGCCCCTCCAAGGCCTCGCACGGGCCGCAAAGCCTTGCACCACGCTCAGCCCCCTTCGCGTACGGGCGCAGCGCCGCTGCGCCCCTAGAACCAATCCATCTTCTTCAGTACGAACACCACCGTTACCGACAACGCCAGCGAAATCCCCAGGATGATCGCGAACGCCGCGGGATGATCCGCCATCGGCACCGCCACGTTCATCCCGAACAGGCCGGCCACCAGCGCCGGGAAGCTGAGCACAATGGTGATCGAGGTCAGCAGCTTGATCACCTGGTTGAGGTTGTTGGAGATGATCGAGGCGAAGGCGTCCATCATCCCGCTCAGGATGTCGCTTTCGATGCTGGTCATCTCGATCGCCTGGAGGGTCTCGGTCAGCGCGTCGTCGAGCAGTTCCGCGTCGTCCGGGTACTTCTGGAACAGCTGGCTTTTCTGCAGGCGTTCCATCATCAGCGCGTTGGCTTTCAGCGCGGTGGTGAAGTAGGTCAGGCTCTTCTGATAGCGGAGCAATTCCAGCACTTCCCGGTTGCGGATGCTTTGCTGCAGCCGGTCTTCGAGGGCTTCCACCACGCGGCTGATTTCGCGCAGGTAAGCCAGGTAGCGGATGGCGGTGCCGAGCAGCAGGCGCAGGACGAAGCGGTTGTGCTTGGCGGTGGAGAAATCGCGCGCCCGCCCGGCGGCGAACTCCTGCAGCACGTCGTTGTTCATCCGGCAGACCGTGGCGATGTGATTGGGGTTGAACAACACCCCGAGCGGCACGGTCGCGTAGGGCACGTCGTCCACCTCGCCCCGGAAGTAGGGTATGCGCATCAGGACCAGCCAGTCATCGCCGGTGTGCTCGACGCGCGGCCGTTCGTCCGGGTCCAGCGCGTAAGCGATGTTGTCGGCGGAGAATCCGAGCGCCACGAGCTGCGCGATCTCCGCCGGAGTCGGGTCGACGGCGTGCAGCCAGCAGCCGGCGACCGGCTCGGACAGTGTTTTCAGGCCCTGCTCATCGTTGCGGAAGATCGTCAGCATGGATCGGTCCTCTGTTGTTCGAAGGGGTGGATTAGGCCATGGCGGACGCGGGTGATCAAACGCATGGGAATTTTACTCCCAAAGGGGCCCTTCCGGTCTTCCATAAGCCGGCACACGGATGGAAATGCATGCCTGGGACAATTGACGGGATCCGCGGGGCGGCTCCGCCGCGGCTGGTGCTGATCGGGATGCACACGGAGGACCTGGAGACCGGGGACAGACCCCACGGGATTTTGCAGACCAAAAAAAATAAAAAAAGAAGGGCGACCCGATGGGCAGCCCTTCAACAGAGGCGACGGTGGGACTTGAACCCACGGTGGGGGTTTTGCAGACCCCTGCCTTACCACTTGGCTACGTCGCCGATCGGTTGTACGGGCGGCCGGCTGGCCGCCCTTTCGGGAGACCAATCGGTCATCCCGAAAGATACGCCCCGTTTCCGGGGCGTTTGCAAAGAGCGGGCGAAGGGATTCGGACCCTCGATCTTCTCCTTGGCAAGGAGACGTTCTACCACTGAACCACGCCCGCAATTGTCCGCTTACGCGGAGGTGCCGAGACCCAGGATCGAACTGGGGACACCGCGATTTTCAGTCGCGTGCTCTACCAACTGAGCTATCTCGGCGGATTATATGCTGAAAAAGCCGTGCATTGAAGCGCGGGAATTCTAACCGCCGGGCATGGGAATGTCAAGGAAAACGGGGGCGGCGGTAAAGCTTGCCGCGGCTGCCAGGCGAACCAAACGCGGGTAGCCCCCGGAATCGTCATGAAGCGCCGTCCGGGGCCGGCCTGCGGATGCTCTTCCGCTACTCCGACAGGTTCTTGCTGGCAAAGTTGGGTTCGCTGGTCAGGTTGACCCCCAGCCGGCGCAGGCCGGCTTCGTCGCCGGAGGTCGGCAGGTGGGTCAGGTGCATTTCGCAGCCGCGCAGCTCCTTGAGCTTGCCGACAGCCTCCTGCGCGATCGGGTTGGTCGTGGCGCTGATGGCGAGCGCGGTCAGCGCCTCATCCAGCGACAAGGAGACGTTTTTCGCGGCGAAGGTCTCCTTTTTAAAGTTGCCCACCGCGTCGATCACATTCGGCGCCAGCAGGTGCATCCGGTCCGGAATGCCGGCCAGCGCCTTGATCGCGTTCAAGACGGTGGCGGAGGCGGCATGCATCAGGGCTGAATTCTTCCCGGTCACAATGCTTCCATCGGGCAGTTCCAGCGCCGCGCCGACGAAAATCCCTTCGTTCCCTTTCCCCGTTTTGGCGGCATCCTGCGCCGCGGCCCGCGCCGGGAGGACCGTGGACCGGCCCTCGGGCTGGATTCCCAATTCCTCCATTAATAGTTCCTCGCGGCGGATCGTATCGTGGTCGCAAAAACCCATTGCATACTCGCAGGCACTGCGGAAGTAGCGCCGGATGACCTCCTGCCGGGCCGCCGCCCGGACCGCCTCGTCGTCGATGATCCCGAAACCGGCCTTGTTCACGCCCATGTCCGTCGGCGAGCAGTAGATGGATTTGGCGCCGGTGATCTTTTCGAGGATCCGCTTCACGACCGGGAAGAGCTCCACGTCGCGATTGTAGTTGACGGCGATTTTGCCGTACGCCTCCAGGTGATGCGGGTCGATCAGGTTGAAATCCTGGATGTCGGCGGTGGCCGCTTCGTAGGCGACGTTGACCGGGTGCTTGAGCGGCAGGTTCCAGATCGGAAAGGTTTCGAATTTGGAATACCCAGCCTTCACCCCGCGCCGGTATTCGTGATAAAGCTGGGAGAGGCAGGTGGAAAGCTTCCCGCTGTTGGGCCCGGGGCCGGTAACCACCACCAGCGGCTTGGAGGTTTCGATATAGGGGTTCTGACCGTAGCCTTCATCGCTGACGATGTGCTCGATGTCGGTCGGGTAGCCGCGGATCAGCTTGTGGGTGAAGACGCGGATGCCGCGCCGCTCGAGCTTGTTCTTGAAGATGCTCGCCGCGGGCTGTTCCTCGTAGCGGGTGATCACCACCGCCGCCACCGAGACGTCGCGCTCCTTGAGGTCGTCGATCAGCTTGACTGCGTCCGCGTCGTAGGTGATCCCGAAATCCGCGCGGACCTTCTTGCGCTCGATGTCGCCGGCGAAGATGCACAGGATGATATCGGCCTGGTCCTTGAGGTTGTGCAGCAGGCGCATCTTGACGCAAGGATCGAACCCGGGCAGGACGCGCGAAGCGTGCATATCGAACAGAAGCTTGCCGCCGAATTCCAGGTACAGCTTATTGTCGGAGGCTTTGGCGCGTTCGAGAATCGCTTCCGTCTGGAGGGTCAGATACTTCTCGTTGTCGAATCCAATTATGCGGGGGGTGGTGGGCATGATTAATTATAACGCGGAGGGGTCCGGCCGATTCGAAGAAGTCAGTCATCCCGGCGAGCTCTCAACCGGGATCCAGGTCAAACACTCCAAGATCCACTCCGACTGCTCCTGGATGCCGGCTAAGTACGCGCCGGCGTGACGAGCGCATGTCCTGATGCCGGCGTAGGACGCGCCGGCACGACGAGTGCAATTCATCCCGGGGTTTCGGGAGCGGGGATCGCGGTGTGACCGGATTCCGCGCGGGGTGTGATCTTCCACGACCGCACGCGCATCCATTCATTCAGCTGGGCTATCCGCGTGATGACATATTTGAATTCCGTATAGAAAAGGGAAGATAGGATCAAGTAGCTCCAGAACCAGCCCTTCCGGCGGCGGATCTGTTCGTCGCCCAGCCTATAGGCGAACAGGGTCTGGCCGGGGCCGACGCTCAGCGTGAAAAGAGTCGTCATCACGAAGACCGGGATCAGCCAATCCAGTTTATCCAGCCCTCCGGACTTCAACGCCAGAAAGGCGATGAGCGGGAACATCTGGTCCGCGATCCAGGGGTAGACTTCGCGCCACCCCAGCAGCCAGAAAATTCCGGCCTTCTGGCGACCGGAGAGCGCCGGCGACCGCAGCGAATCCCAGAACCGTCGCAGGGAGACCTGGTACCAGCCCTGCGCCCAACGCACGCGCTGGTCCCATAGATGCCCCAGTGTGATCGGGGCCAATTCGCGGGTTATGATCCCCGGGTCGCAGACGATCTTCCCCCCGTTAGTGGCGATCCGGATGGAGGAATCGATATCTTCCGTCAGCATTGCGCTGTATAGGCGGGTCTGGCGCAACACTTCGGTCCGCCAGTAGCCGTTCGATCCCCCGAACACGGCGAAATCGTGCAGCCGGGCGCGGCCGGGATGGCTGACGGCGTAGATCGCCTCGAATTCGACCGCCACCATGCGCGCGACCCGCGACGCGTCGCCGTTGCGGACGACGCAATGGCCCTGGACGACATCCGCGCCGTTCGAAAGCCACCGCCAGGCGCGGGTGAACACGTTTGGCTCGGGGAGATGGTCGGCGTCGAATATCCCGACGAACTCCCCGGTGACTTCCACGAGGGCGGCATTGATGTTCTGAGGCTTGGATGTGCTGCCCTTCACGCGCAAGGGGAGGAAGCGGCTGTCGCGGGCGGCCAATTCCTGAAGTTCCTGCTCAATGGGCATCGCCCGCGGGGTGTTGTAGGCAAGGATGATCTGGAGCGGCGCGGGATAATCGATGCGGAGAAAAGCCTCCAGCGTTTCGAGGACGGTTGCGGCCTCATTGGGCAGGTAGGCGGCGATGATCGCCGTGGCGGGGGGGTATGGGGAGCCGGGTTCGGCGGGCGGATCGATCCGGCGCAGCGCGGCCCATCCCTCGAGCCAGATGAAGAAGGCCGTCATCGCCAGCGCGGCTACCACGGCGAGGTAAACGTAACGGCTGATATCGAAGCCGATCGAATCCAGCCAAAGATACGCGAAGAACGGCAGGACCCAGCTCAGCAGGAGGACCACCCCCAGCTGGAACAATATCAGCAGGCGGCCGCGAACGGCATCCCACTTCCCCGCCCGGACGGGATGGGCGCCCGGCGCGGCGCGTTCCATCGAGGGATCGTATTCCGTGGGGGTAAGATCCAGCTGCAAAGCGGCGTGCTCGAGAGCAAGTTCGACCTGATGCCGGATCCGGTCGGCGGGCACGCCGGCGCCGAAGCCCACAAATCCGATTGTCGGGGTGAGACGGATGGAGCGTCCGCCGGTTGTAAACGTCCGCGAAGCCAACGTGCAGCCGAACGCCTCCAGGAGCTCGCGGGCCGGTTCGGTGTCTAAATGCGGAAGCAATATCAGGAAATGGCCGGAGGAATCCCGCCCGAATAAATCCAACCGCCGGCCCGATTGTTGAAATTCGGATGCGATCTGCGAAGCCAGGCCGGCCTCGGCGCCCGTGCCCAGAGTTTGCCGGATGCGCTCCAACTCCGGAAAGGCGAGGTGAGCCAGGCAAGCGGTACTCCCGTCGAAGTTGACGCGGTCTACCTCGCGCCGGAGTTCGTCCATGAACCGTCCCTCCGAAAGCACCCCGGGAATGCCTTCCGGCGCGGCTTGTTCCCCCGGGAGAGCGGGGGGTGCAATTTTTGCGCGCACCCTCGCCAGAAGCTCCGTCTTGTGAAAGGGTTTGGTCAGGTAATCGTCCGCCCCCAGGTCCAATCCCTGGGCGATTTCGTCCACGGTCGTCTTGGCGCTGAACAGGATCACCGGGAGAGTTTGAGTGCGGGAATCGGCTCGCACGCGCCGAAGCAGCGCCAACCCGTCCAGACCCGGCATCATGATGTCCGCCAGCAGCAAATCCGGCCGGGCTTCCGTCAGGGATTTCCATCCCGATTCGCCGTCTTCGGCGAGCATGACCTCATAGCCGGCCCGGGCGAGCATCATTTTCACCAGTTGGCGGGTGTCGGCGTCGTCATCCACCACAAGAATTCGAGGGAAAAGTTGCGACATGTCGATTTCGCTTTCTTATGACCGCAGCACGCGAAACAAATGGATCCTCCGCGCGGTTGCGGAAGCACGATCGTTTCTCCGGGCCATCCAGCCCGATAAGACATATTTTAATTTCCAATCGGAGAATGAGGCATAAAAGAAACAAGAAATCCATCCCTCGTTCCGCAGGAGGGGGAGTTGGCGGAAAGGGGATTGATTCCCCGAGCATTTACGCGATCCTTACCGGAGGAAGGATATAATATGGCCATCCGCATTTTGCGGCGGATTCGGCGAGAGAAAGAAACCCCACTCTCCAGGAGAAGGTAATCATGCGCTACGGCAAGTTTGACGACAAACGCAAAGAGTACGTCATCACCCGGCCCGACACCCCCCTGCCGTGGATCAACTACCTCGGCTGCGAAGCCTATTTCGGCATCATCTCCAACACCGCCGGCGGATATTCCTTTTACAAAGACGCGCGCCTGCGGCGGATCACCCGCTACCGCTACAACAACGCGCCGTTCGACATGGGCGGGCGCTACATCTACCTGCGCGATGCGGCCAGCGGCGAATTCTGGTCGCCTTCCTGGATGCCCACCCGCCATGCGGCCGAGCGGTATTCCTGCCGGCATGGGATGGGATACACCACGATTGGTTCGACCTACAACGGGATCGAAGGCCGCACCCGCTATTTCGTGCCGATGGGCGAAAACCTGGAGATTTGGCAGCTCACCGTCACCAACCGCCGCAAGAAGCCCGCGAAGCTTTCGGTGTTCTCCTCGATCGAGTTCTGCCTGTGGGACGCCTGGGACGACCAGACCAATTTCCAGCGCAACTTTTCGACCGGCCAGGTCGAGGTCGAAGACGGCGTGATCTACCACAAGACGGAATACCGTGAACGGCGGGATCACTTCGCCTATTTCGCCTGCTCGGAAAAACTCGCCGGGTTCGACACCCAGCGCGATGCCTTCCTCGGCGCCTACCGCGGCTGGGATAATCCGGCGGTCGTGGAAAGCGGCCGCTCGGCAAATTCCATCGCCCACGGCTGGGCTCCGATCGGCTCGCACCAGGTCAAGATCAGCCTGACGCCCGGGGAATCCAAGCAGATCGTCTTCATCCTCGGGTATCAGGAGAATCCGAAAGACCAGAAGTTCCTTCCGGCGGACAGCCAGACGGTCAACAAGCAGAATGCCAAAACGGTGATCGCGAAATACCGCGACCTGCAAAACGTGGAAGCGGCTTTCCGCGCGCTGAGCCAGTACTGGGAGGAGACCCTCTCGGTCCTCCAGGTCGACACGCCCGACCTGCACACCAACCGGATGGTGAACATCTGGAATGCATACCAGTGCATGGCCACCTTCAATATGTCGCGCTCGGCTTCGTTCTATGAATCCGGCGTCGGGCGGGGCCTCGGATTCCGCGATTCGAACCAGGACCTGCTGGGGTTCGTCCAGATGGTCCCTTCGCGGGCCCGGGAACGGATCCTGGACCTGGCGGCGACGCAGCTTAAGAGCGGCGGAGCGTTCCATCAGTACCAGCCGCTGACCAAGCGCGGCAACAACGACGTCGGCAGCGGTTTTAACGACGACCCGTTGTGGCTGATCCTGGGAGTCAACACCTATATAAAGGAAACAGGCGATGCGTCGATCCTGAACGAGAAGGTGCCGTACGAGAACGAACCCGGCAGCGAGAAGCCGCTCTACGACCACCTCCAGCGTTCGCTCCAGTACACGCTCGACCGTCTCGGGCCGCACAAGCTGCCGCTGATCGGCCGCGCGGACTGGAACGACTGCCTGAACCTGAACTGTTTTTCCGATACGCCGGGCCAATCCTTCCAGACCACGACCAACAAGGAGGGCAAGACGGCCGAATCGGTTTTCATCGGCGGCCTGTTTGTGCTGGCGGCCAACGAGCTGGCGGACCTGGCGGAGACGTTCGACCGCCGCGGAGACACCAAGCGCTACCGCTGGGAAGCCGAGCGGATGAAGGAGACCGTCCGCAAGCACGGCTGGGACGGCGAGTGGTTCGTCCGGGCCTACGATGATTTCGGCCGCAAGGTGGGCTCGAAGGAATGCAAAGAAGGCCAGATCTTCATCGAGAGCCAGGGCATGTGCGTCATGGCAGGGATCGGGCTTAAAGACGGGATGGCGCAGAAGGCGCTCGAATCGGTCAAGACGCGGCTCGCGACCCGGCACGGGATCGTCCTCAACCAGCCGGCCTTCACCCGTTACTACATCGAGTACGGCGAGATTTCCTCCTACCCGCCGGGGTATAAGGAGAACGCGGGCATCTTCTGCCACAACAACCCGTGGATCATCATCGCCGAGACGATGGCCGGCAACGGCGACCAGGCGCTCGATTACTACCTGCGGATCAACCCCTCGGCGCGCGAGGGAATCGGCGAGGTGCACCGCTGCGAGCCGTACGTCTACCCGCAGATGATCGCCGGGCGCGACGCGCCGACGCACGGCGAAGCGAAGAACTCCTGGCTGACCGGCACCGCGGCCTGGAATTTCTATGCGATCACGCAATTCATCCTGGGGATCCGCCCGACGCTGAAAGGCCTCCGGATTGCGCCCGTGATCCCATCGCGCTGGACCGGCTTCACGGCGGTTCGCAAATACCGGGGAGTCACCTACCGCATCACTGTCAAACGGAGCGGGAAAGGCAATTCGGTCTCGCTCACGGTCGACGGCAAAGCGGCGCCGGGGGATGTCCTCCCGCTGCCGGCGCCGGGCACAGACGAGGTGGCGGTCGAAGCGACGATCAACTAGACAGGGTGTCGAAAAAGACCAAGGAGGTCATTGCGAGGAGCGAAGCGACGAAGCAATCTCCCCATTTTCCCGAAGAAGGAGATTGCTTCGCTCCCTCCGGTCGCTCGCAATGACACCTGTCCATTCTTCCGTCCGCATGGGAGTTGGGATTGACACTCCCCATCGGCGCGGCTAGAATACCCGGGTTGCCCACACCCCGGAGGCGGCGGACGTCACAGCCGCCGATTAACACCTTCACGGATCCCAAAGCCAACGGCAAACTGCGTGATCGGAGAGCGCAAGCAGCCCTCTGAGGGCATTTTGCCGCTGGCATACCGCAAGGAGAATGCTATGGCACAAGGAACACAAGGCAAATCCATCAGTTCGCTGATGACCGAAAACCGCAAATTCCCCGCTCCCGATTCGGTCAAGAAAACCGCGTATGTCAAATCGATCGATGAATACCAGAAAATGTGGGAGCAATCGATCAGCGATCCGGACGGCTTCTGGCTGAAGCAGGCCGAAGCGCTGACCTGGTTCAAGAAGCCGACCAAGAGCCTCGAATACGTCTGGAACACCAAAGCCCGTGACGTCCACCACACCTGGTTCGCCGATGGCGAGCTGAACGTCTCGGTCAACTGCCTGGATCGGCACCTGGGCACACCGACCGCCAAGAAGACGGCGATCATCTTCCAGGGCGACGACGACTCGCGGATGAAGAAAATCACCTACGAGGAGCTTCACAAGGAAGTCTGCAAATTCGCCAATGTCTTGAAATCGAAGGGGATCAAGAAGGGCGACCGCATCACCATCTACATGCCGATGGTCCCGGAGCTGGCGATCGCGATGCTGGCCTGCACGCGGATCGGGGCGATCCACAACATCATCTTCGGCGGCTTTTCGGCCGATGCGATTAGCGACCGGGTCAACGACTCGGAATGCAAACTGATCATCACCACCAACGTTTCGCTGCGCGGCGGCAAGCACATCAAACTCAAGACCATCGCCGATGAGGCGATGAAGAAGACCCCGAGCATCGAGGGCTGCATCGTCGCCCAGATCACCGAAGATCCATGCGAGATGCAGGCGGGCCGGGATACATTCTGGCACGAGGAGATGGCCAAAGCCTCCGACGTGTGCGAGCCGGA
>CAZYSF010000305.1:0-8846 GCA_964649635.1 uncultured Anaerolineales bacterium
AGGGGATGAAAGCCTCGAAGCCTGTGATTGCGGCGACGAAGAAAACGACCTATGGCGATAATCCGGCGGCCGCTCAAGCGTTCGGCTCAGGCCCTGGCGGTGCTGTTGTGGGTGTTCGCGGCGCCGGCGCTGGCGTGTTCGCGTGAGACCTCCGCGACCGTGGATCCGGGCTCCCTGTTCGCCACCGCAACCGGCACACCCCGGCCGGTTTCTGCGACCCCCTCCGCGCCGATAGCCGTGACCGAGACGATAACTTCCATCCCGCTTCCGTCGGTTACGCCCAGGCCATCCAGCACGTTCCCGCATACGCCCACCCTTCACCCGCGCGCCACCCCCTTGCCGGTCGGGTACCTTTCCCAGGCGGGCGACACGCTGCGGACGATCGCCATCCGTTTCGGCGTTGTCCCGGGCGACATCCAGACCGTCAGCGGCGACTCCCTGCCGTTGGACGGGTTGCTCGAACCGGGAACGCAGCTGATCATTCCGGTGTCGCTGACCGACACCTCCGATTCGGCTCGTCTTTTTCCCGACAGCGCGATCGTTTATTCCCCGGCGTTTGCCAATTTCGATCCGATCGAATATGTGCACGCACAGGGCGGTTACCTCGCGGACTACATCCAGGGCAGCGGAGACATCGCCAATGGCGCGGAAATTCTGCGCCAGATCGCCTTCAACAACTCGTTCAGCCCGAAGCTGCTGATGGCTTTGATCGAATACGAGAGCGGGTGGATCACGCAGAAAAATCCGCCGACCGACACGCTCAAATACCCGCTGGGCAACAAGGACCCGGACGCGATGGGGCTGACGGCGCAGCTGATCTGGGCGACCAACATTCTGAGCATCGGCTATTACGGCTGGCGCGATGCGAGCGTGCTGGAGCTTGGGTTCGCGGACGGCGGGACTCTGCGTCTGGCCCCGGAATTAAACGCCGGCACCGTCGCCCTGCTTTATTACTTCTCGCGCACGACAGCCTCGCAGCAGGAATGGACGCAATCCATGCAGGATTTCCGCGGGGTATACCAGCGGTTGTTCGGCAATCCGTTCGACGAGGCGGTCGAACCGTTGTATTCCTCCGATCTCCCGTTTTATGAGATGGAGCTGCCTTTCCATAAAGGACAGCAGTGGGCGTATACCGGAGGCCCGCACGGCGCCTGGGAACGCGACGGCGCCCGGGCGGCGCTCGATTTTGCCCCGACCGACGCACCGGACTGCGGCGTCTCACCCAGCTGGGCGGTCGCCTCCGCGCCGGGATTGATCGTCCGGTCGATCGGCCATGTGGTGGTGATCGACCTGGACGGCGACGGGTACGAGCAGACCGGCTGGAACATCCTATACCTGCATATCGCCGACAAGGAGCACATCCTGAAAGGAACCCGGGTCGAAACCGATGACCGGCTCGGGCATCCATCCTGTGAAGGGGGCATCGCCACCGGGACCCACCTGCACATGGCGCGCAAGTACAACGGCGAATGGATGCTGGCCGGCGGGCCGGTGCCCTTTGTGTTGAGCGGCTGGGTGGCATCCGCGGGCGATAACCCGTATGAGGGCACGCTGGTGCGCGACGGGCATGTCGTCATCGCGCGGGCCTGGGCCACGAAGGAACTCCTCGTGTGGCGATAGAAGTGGGGCGTAGGCAGGACGATTATTAGTTGTGGGATCATTCCCGGAAGGCAGCCAATGAGGGTTAACCGCGGCACATGAACGCAAGACAGAATGCATTCCAAAATCACGGGCGATCTTTGCTCGCATTTGCCTGGGCGGCTTTTTTCACCGCCGGATTTTCCGCGTGCAGCCCCGAACCGGTGGCGACGATCCCCGCTCCCACCTTCACGGCTACCGCCTCGCCGTCCCCGGCCGGGAATACGGCCACGCCGCTCCCGACCCGCAGTTTTTCCGAGCCGGGGCAGATCATGGATTATGCCGCCCAATCCGGAGATACGCTCGAAGCGGTTGCCGCCCATTTCAACACCACGATCGAGGATATCCGCAGGCACAATCCCGGCCTGCCGGAAAAAACCACCACGCTCGTCCCCGGACGGATTTATAAAGTACCGTTGTATTTCGCGTCGTTCACCGGGACGCCGTTCCAGATGCTGCCCGACAGCGAGGTCGTCGCCGGGCCGACCGTGTCGGATTTTGACGGGCGCGCGTTCGTGGATTCGTCGCAAGGCTATCTCAAGACGTACACCGAATTCGTTTTTTCGGATTCGCTGACGGGGGGGGAGATCGTCGAAACCGTCTCGCGGGATTTCTCCGTGCATTCCCGTCTGTTGCTGGCGCTGCTGGAATACCGGTCGGGCGCCATCAGCCGGAACGATCAGAGCGACGCCCTGATGGCCTACCCGCTGGGGAGCACGGATATCACCGATGTCGGGCTCGGGATGCAGCTTTCCTGGGCGGCGGAGATGCTGAACGAGGGGTATTACGGATGGCGCACCGGACGGCTTGAGGCGCTCGAATTGGCGGACGGCCGGCTGTCGCGCCCCGATCCGTGGCAAAACGCCGGAACGGTGGCGGTGCAGTATCTGCTTTCACGCTGGTTCGGGCAGGAGGAATTCGATCAGGCGGCCGGCCCGGACGGATTTATCCGCACCTACGCGCAGATGTTCGGCGACCCGTTCGCGCATGCCGTCGAGCTGCTGCCGGGAAATCTCGAGCAGCCCGCGATGCAGCTGCCCTTTGAGCCGAACAAGCTCTGGACCTATACCGGCGGTCCGCATTCGGTTTGGGGGCACGGCCTTCCCTGGGCGGCGATCGATTTCGCTCCGCCGTCGGAAGAGCACGGCTGTGTGCCCAGTCCGGAATGGGTGACCGCGGTCGCCGCCGGCGAGGTCATCCGCAGCGGACCGGCGGCGGTGGTTCTGGATTTGGATATGGACGGCGATGAGCATACCGGGTGGATAGTCTTCTATTACCACCTGGCTGAGAACGGAAGGGCGGCCGCGGGAACCCGGGTGCAGGCCGGCGATCCGATCGGACACCCGTCGTGCGAGGGGGGAACGGCGACCGGAACCCACGTCCACATGGCGCGGCGATACCACGGCGAATGGATTCCCGCCGGCGGTCCGCTGGCGTTCAATTTGAGCGATTGGATCGTCGGATACGGGGACGTCGCCTATCATGGGACTCTCTCGTATTATCTCGAAGCCGAACTCCAGGCTTGTGATTGCGTCAGCCCCAACAACCGGATCATGTTGTTTTCCTCATCCACTCCAACATAACCGCCTCACATGTCTTCCCCTCTTCTGGCATCAGCAAGGAGAGCGGGAGGGAGGGGATGAGGGGTTCCATGTTATATTATTCATGGTATCCAAGTCGGCCGGGTGATCGCGGTCCCCCAGCGGGATCGAGGAAAGTCCGCGCTCCATAGGGCACGACGCCGGGTAACACCCGGGGCGGGGTGACCTGCCGGAACAGGGCCACAGAGAAGCGCATTGCCCGGAAACGGGCGAGGGTGAAACGGCGGTGTAAGAGACCACCGGCGTCCGCCGCAAGGCGGACGGCCTGGCAACCCCCGTCGGGAGCAAGGCCAAACAGAGGTGATCCCCCTTCGGGGAGAGCGGTCCGGCCCGGACCGTCTGAACCTCGGGTAGGCTGCTAGAGCCGCGTGGCAACACGCGCGCCGAGAGAGATGATCGCCGGGCGGGGAAACCCGCCGCACAAAACGCGGCTTATAGGCCGGCTTGGATGCCAATCATCGAACTACGCGGGCCGCTTGACGCTCTTCCCGGTCGGGATACGCGTTCAGTCAGATAACCCTCCAGGGGTGCCGCATGACGGTTGAATTATACGCAGGCAAGGATCCGCAAGGCCGCCTTTGGGAGCCGGACTTCACTCATGAGGCCAACGCGGCGATCCGGATTATCGGATCGGCTTGGCGGGCCTTCCACGCCTCACGCGAACTTTATCTGCTCGCCTTCAACCTGCATTCCCCAAACATCGACCTGCTGGTGATTTCCGAAAGAGGCATCGGCCTTTTGGAGATGAAAGCCCATCGCGGCGCGATTACCATCGATCCGGACGGCCATTGGCTGGCCGGCGGTGAAAAGATGCTGGGGTACAAGGCCGTCACGGGCCGCGAGCAGCCGGGATCCTCTTATCTCAATCCGCACGGTCAGGTGCAGGGGCACGGCGACCGGCTGCAGGAACGTCTGCTGCCCGTCATCCGCGAGCAGTACCCGGAACTCACCCGCGGCAAGCGCCGCCACCTGAGAATGCAATCCTGCGTGTGCTTCACCAACCCGGAGGTGGATCTGTCGGCAATGCGGAACGCCGTTCCGGAGTGGAGCCGCGGAAGGTTGAAACCCTGGGAAAGCGATTTCTCGGTGATCGTCCCGGCCGAGGTTCCGGAATGGATTTCCGGCCTGCGCTTCGAAGTAAAACAGCAGGATCTCCCGCCGTACTACCCCTTCCGCCTGGATCCGGCGAAGCAGCGCACGCTCCTGTCGGAATTATTCGAAGTGGACCGCTGGAAGGCGGTGGAACGGATGCTCCCGATCCACCGCTTCGGCCGCCTGCAGCAAATTCGCGACGCCCGGACCGTAGCCGCCTTCTCCCTCTGGGAGGAGGAAACCTTTCTCGGGCGCGACCATCTTAAATGCACGATTGTCGTGCCGCAGGAATACACCAAGGTCAGCCGGATGCATGCGGTCATCCGGCGGGAAGTGGACGGGATCGTTCTGGAGGATCTGCGCAGCCACAACGGAACATTTCTCGACGGCCGGCGGATCGATGGAAAAGCCGTCCTGCAGGAAGGGGCGGTCATCGCATTGGGCGGGGCGGGCAATTCGAAAAAAGAAACGCGGTATGTCTATCACCGCATCGAAAATCCGAAGGAAGATTGTGACACCACCGAAGACGGCACAAAGCCGCAGGTCCCGTTAACGGGGCCGACCGACGCCGCCGGCCCTCCCCCGGGTGGCACTCAGCCCGCATCAGCTCGCGAGGGGGAAGCAGCTTAGTAAGATTCCCGCCGGTTGAAGGGCAGGTTTTATGCACCCCCGCGGTATCGTATAATCCGCAATTGCGGCGGCTTGGCGGAAGGATTTTTTAAGTCTGCGGTTTTAATTGAAGGAGGAATCCATGGGTGCCGGTCACCAATTCGAAATCGAAGCCATGCGGGACAAGAAGAAAACCCTGCATCCCGCCTGGTCTGCCGTGGGATGCTTCACCTTGGTCGGCCTGACCACGCTCGGGTATTTTCTGGGGGATTGGTTCATCCGAGTCAACCTGCAGGAGGGTTGGATTCCAATCCCCCGGGAGTGGTCCTGGCCCGCGGAGAGTCCCTACCTGCTCATAAAATTGGGTGCGGCGTTTTTCGTCTTCCTGCTCGGGTCCACTCTGATCTCCATCGTGTATACCCTGATCAACCCGCCCAAGCCGGGAAAGTTCGACGTGACCGACGCAACGATTTTTCCTCCCCCGCCCAGGCGGAGGAGATAAACGCGTCGCGGAACATCGATTGGGCAGGCGTTCAGTAAAAAAAGGCCGGTGGATCCTCCACCGGCCTTTTGATTATGGGTCCGCGGGGCAATCATTTCCGGCAGCCCCGGGCGAATCGCTTGGATGTCAGCCGGCCTCGGCCATCATCCGCTCGGCTACCAGCCGGCCGGAAACCATCGCGGTGGGCATCCCGGTGCCGGGATGCGTGCTGGCTCCGACGAAGTAAAGATTTTTATAGCGCGGATGCCGATTCGACGGCCTCAGGTAGCCCATTTGCGTCAGCGTATGCGAGAGCCCGTGGGTGGAGCCTTTCATCAGGTTAAACCGGTTGGCCCACGTACGGGGGGTAAACGCCGCTTCGAACTTGATGTGCGCCTCGAGATCGCCGATGCCGATGGTTCGCAGGCGGCGGAACACATGCCGGCGCGCCTCATTCCGAAGCGAGTCCCAATCCTGTTCCCCGTTTTCGCTCAGGTGCCCGACCGGGACGACCGCGATCAGGGTTTCCTGCCCGGGCGGAGCCATGGAGGGGTCGAGCCGTGCCGGGGCATGCAAATACACGCTGGGATTGACGGGCAGGCTCAGGCCGCGAATGATGCTTTCGAAGTTCTCACGGTAATCGTCCGCGAGGAAAAGCGTATGCGGGCGGAGCGCTTCGTACGCCCGATCCACTCCCCAGAAGAAGCTGATCACGGAACAGGAGAATCGCTTGCGCGACATTCCCCCGGCCCTCCTGCCGTGCGGCAGCAGATGCCGGTATACATAGGGCAGATCCGCATTCGCCAGCACCAAGTCCGCATTCCGGCGCGAACCGTCCGCCAGCCAAACGCCCCGGGCGTGCGCGGCATTTACCTCGATCCGTTTCACGGCCGAGTCGAATATAAATTCCACGCCGGCCCGGCGGGCAAGCTCCAATAGACTCTCGGTAATGCGGTACATCCCGCCCCTCGGATAGAACACCCCGTGCGCCAATTCCGAATAAGGCATCAGGGAAAACGTGGCCGGCGCCTCGAACGGGCTCAACCCCATATACATGTCCTGGAACGTAAAGGCGAGTTTCAGGCGCGGCGCGTCGAAGTACGCCGACATGTTTTGATAATGGTTGACGAGCGGCTTGAGGCGGAACAACAAATCCGCATTCCGGGGGTGGAAGAAATCGGAGAACCGGGGGAAATTCCGGTTGACCAGCCGGTCGAGCGCCAGGTGGTAATGCCGCTCGCCTTCCCGCAGGTACGCCTGCAGCCCGCGGAAACTTCCCGGCTGGATGGATTCCACCTGCCGCCGCATGGATTCCATGTCGGATGTTAGCGCCAGCCGGCTGCCGTCGTCAAAGATCAGATGGTAGGTCGGGTCGACGCGCAGCAGGTCCAGTTGTTCGTGCATGGACGCGCCCAGCGCGCTGAATTCGGCTTCGTACAACAGGGGCATGACAAAAAGGGAAGGACCGGTGTCGAACTGGTGCCCTTCGCGGCTGAAGCGGTTGCAGCGCCCGCCAGGGCGCGCATTCTTTTCGAGAACGGTTACCTGCAGCCCGGCCCGGGCCAGGTGGATCGCGGCGGTGAGCCCGCCGATGCCGGCGCCGATGACCATCACGGATTTTGATTTCATGGTTAACCTTGCCGTTGCGGAATTTTTATATCAGCGGGGGATTTCCCGCGATCGCAAACCGAGCAGGGAGGAAAGCGTCAGCCGGAACATCTGGAACCCGTACCCCAGGGTTCTGCGTTCCTTGTAATTGGGACGCAGGGCAAAGCCCTCCCTTTCAATCGTATCCAGGAGCAATTCGAAGCGGGCCGAGTAGGCAAACCCCGCCAGGCGGTGGCGCAGGTTCTGGGCCCGCTGAAAATAAACGTTGCCGGCATTGAAGTACGCGCGCGCCAGCCGCACCCGGTCCTTCACCCAGGCGCGATAGGCGGCGCTCGGAATGTCCTGCGGCCCGATGCGATTCGCTTCGAGCACTTCGCGCGGGATGTTGTAATACCCGTCCCGTATGTCGTCGTACGTATCCCTGAGCATATGGGCGATGTGCGCGGCCGTGACCGATTGATAGCGGGTCTCGTCGCGCGGTGCGAATTCGCCGTGCCCGATGAAATAATGGATGGCTTCGGTCACCGCAACCGCCAGCAAGCGCGTGTATTCATCCAATTCGGCTTGCGAGATCAGGGCGCCGCGGCGGCGCAAATCGAAATCCATCACCCGCATCATGGTGCGCAGATAAATGCCCAGACCGCTGTCCTTATCCCGGTCGCGCGCCACCAGATCCGCCAGCATCCGTTCCTCGGCGGTTAAGTCCCGCGGAGCCTCATTCCGGTAACAGCTTTCCAGGAGGGCGACCTGCCTCTGGAGGAAAACCTTTCGCTCGGCCGTTTCGGCTTCATTCGGCGCCGCTCCCGAATCGGTAGCCGCATCCAGGAGATCATCCACCCAGCGGAAATAGGCGTAGGTGCGGTACGCATCCTCGATGAGCGCGCGATCCACCAGGAATCGGATCGTGTAATACGATTGCTTGCTGGCGGCTTTGGTGATCGATGCGGCAAGGCTTGCGGTCATGGGGTTCGCCCGTCATCCTTCCGGTGAATAGCATCTTCCGTCTGAGTCGATAGAGGGAAAACGGAAAGCCCGCAGCCGGCGGTTCGCGCCATTGGCGGCGATCCGGTTGAGGACAGCTCCAACATTAACCATATGAGTAGCTCCTGGAAATCCGGTCCATTAAGGAGGTATACGCAATCAGCGCAAAGAGGTTAACGCAAGGGATGGATCCTCTCCCCGAGCGCGTCCGGCAGGAAAAACTCCCTTTTCCGATCAACGGATATCTTATCCGCTCCGCTCAAGGATTTCAACGGCAAGGCCGATGCCGTCTTCGGCGCGGATGAGTTCGCCGAGCCGGGAGGCGCGGCCGATCATCCCGGAGTCTGAAACGGCCGCAGTAATGGCCTGCGCCAGATTATCGGCGGTCAGCCGCGGGCGGGGAATCGGTTTCGGGCCGACACCCAATGCATGGATCCGCTCCCCCCAGAAAGGCTGATCGCCGAAGAAGGGCGTGACCACCGCCGGAACGCCCGCCTGCAGACCTGCGGCCGTTGTCCCTGCGCCGCCGTGATGGACGACCGCGGCCATCCGTGGAAATAACCACCCGTGGGGGAAGGAGCCGATCGGAAACACCGATTTCGGCAAAGCGCCTTGGCCTATTCCACCCCACCCGGCGGAAAGCACACCGCGCTGCCCGGTCCGCGCCAAAGCCCGCACAACCATCTCGGTGACCTCCTCCGGCTTGCGATGGGTCATGCTGCCAAAGCCGATATACACGGGCGGAGGGCCGGACTCGATAAACTCCGCAAGCCCGGCAGGCGGTACCCAACCGGCCGCAAGACCAAGCTGCCAAAATCCGGTCACGTGCATCGAAT
>CAZYSF010000306.1:0-6829 GCA_964649635.1 uncultured Anaerolineales bacterium
CTCGTTCAGCAGGCGCGCCTGGACGATGCCCTCCACCAGGATCGATTGATCCGACTTGCTCATGAACGCCATCAGCGTGTTGATGACGATGTTCATGTGCGAAACCTGGTACGAGCGCAGTTTATCCAGGCAGCCGGAAACCTTGAGCGCTTCGGCCCGGCGGCGGATCTCCTGCAGGCCGGGGATGACCTGCAGCATCTGGTCGGCCGGGGTCTGCGCGGCGAGCGCCGAGGCGTCGTAGAACTCGAGCATGATGGCGTGCACCTTTTCCACGTCGCCGCGGATCATCGCGGTCAGACAGGCGTTGGAGGTAACCACCGGCGGCTTGGTGAGCGTGAGGGTGGGTTCGGCCCGGGCCGGGGAGAGCCCGAACGGCAGCCTTCCGGATGCGCCGAGCCAGATGAGGATCACGGCGGCCGCCGCAACCGCCGCGTACGGCGCCAGCGTGCGCCATCCGCCGATGCGGGAGTAAGCATCGAGGAGCGATTTCTTCACCGGTGCGAGCCGGCCGCCAATGCGTGAGAAAAAGCGGGGTGAAGAATCGAGGGACGAAGCACTCGTCCCTCGATTCTTTTCAGCTTTGGGTTTGGGCATACTCTACCGCGCCACCAGGACGAAGGTTCCGCTGAAATTCACCCTGGCGCAGATGCTGTCGCCGGATTGGTAAACGCCCTCCAGGATCAGCATCCCGTCTTCCGGCGTATCCGGATGCAGCGGGAAGGTCTGGCCGCCGAACTGGTTGAAGGGCAGTTCGATCCAGCCGCCCAACCCGCCGTTGGCGACCTTATCCCAGAACATGATCGCGAAGTGCTTGCCCGCGCTTTCGGCCGGGAGCTTGAAGCACATGCGCACCGATCCGCCGCCCGGCAGCAGGCCTTCCTCGCCGGAGGTGACCACCAGCCCGTCGATCAGGGTCACGGACCGCGGGAGCGGGCCGGGAAGCTCATCGGCCCCGATCTTGGCGACCGTGATTTCCTCCGTGACGGGGCAGGTTATTTTAATCTGGGTCAGATCGGGCAGGATCAGGATGGCGCCGGAGTAGTTTTCACAATCCGGCAGAACCGGATCGTCACCCTCGCCGGAAATTTCCACAACCTGGTACGGCTTGGAAGGCTTGTCTTCGCCGCCCGGATTGCACGATTTCGTCAGGTCCAGGTTGACATCGCCGTCGGTGTTGTTGAGGAAGGCGATCGTCCCGGCCAGCGTTCCCGTGCCGTTGGGCCCGGGGTAGATGACGATTCCGAAGCCGCCGTTATCCTGGTAGGTGCCGCCGTCGATGGTGGCATCGATGCCGTCCGGCCCGAAGCAGCCAAACACCCAGCCGCTTTCGATCACCACGCCGTCGCCGAGATTGCCCTCGGCGGTGACGCCGGTCAGGGTCACATCGCCCGTGCCGACAATGAACAGGCCCGTATCGGCGTTGCCGAACAGGCTGTCCGTGACGGTGATCGTTCCGCCGCCGTAGGATTTCAGCCAGGCGCCGAAGCTGCCGGCCACATCGCCGCTGTCGGTTGTCACGTTGGCGACGGAGATGCCGCCCGTGTTGGTGACGGCCCGCAGGCCGACGGAGGTGTTCCCGGCGAAGGTGCTGCCGTCGACAAAGATGTTGCCGGCGCCGGCGGTGCTTTCCAGGTTCGCGCCGATGATGTTGCCGTCGGCATGACCGCCGTTCAGATGGATATCCCCGGCCGAGCGGACATCCAGACCCGTCCAATTGTTGTCGTCCGCGAAGATATTGTTCAGGGTCACGATCGGGGAGAGCCCGGTTATCGGATCGATGTACGAATTGTCGATGAAGATTCCGGTGTTGTTCCCGGTCGCGACGACGTTCGTCAGCGTGACGTCACCGTCGGCATAGATCAGCAAACCGTAGTTGGTGCTGTCGGTAAAGTCGCTGTCGGTGACGGATACGCCGCCGCCCGCGTCCAACTCCGCGCCGTTGTGGCCTCCGCTCACGTTGACGCGGATCAGCTGAATGTCGCCGCTCGTATCCACGAACAGGCCGGCGTCGGTGCCGCCCGCGGGCAGGTCGACGGTGATGTCCATCAGGGTCACATCATCATCCCAGACCACCTCGACCGGCACGGTAAAGATCGTGGCGTCGCCCGTGCCGGGGGCCTCGTATCCGTCGCCGTCGGTGGTATCCAGGTCCCACCCGCCGAGCACGTCGAGCGTGCCGAGCGCAGGGACAATCGTGTAATCGATGATGATGTATTCTTCCGGTCCGGTGTAATTACCCGCCTGGAAGTAGATCGCGCCGTCACCGAAGTAGACGGTCGGGTTGGCCTGCAGAAAGGCGACCAGCTCGGTGATGGATGCAAACGACGGCGTGCAGGCCGCATTGCCGGGAACCGCGCCGTCCGGGCACCACATCGGGTCGCTGATCGGGACGGTCAGATCATCTTCGATCGTCCCCGGGCAGGGCGGGAGCGTTGCATCGCCGGCCGCTTCGGGCGCGGCGCCCTCATCCGCGGGGGCTTCGGCTCCGGGTTCAGCCGGAACATCGGCGGCCGGATCGGATACGGGAACGCATTCCGGTTCATCTGTTGCGGCCGCCTCCGAATCCGGCGTCGCGGTTTCCTCCGTCGGATCGGGCGTCGCCGTTTCTTCCGGCGTTGCTTCCTCCGCCGGATCGACCGCCGTTTCCTCCGGAGTCACCTCATCCGTCGGATCGGGCGTCGCCGTTTCCTCCGGAGTCGCTTCATCCGTCGGATCGGCGGGCGGATCAACCGGGGTGACTTCCCCGGTCGGAGCCTCTTCCGTTGCTTCGGTCGCCTCCGGAAGAGCCGCCGGGGCGTCGGTTGGTGTAACAACCGGCGTCTCCTCGGGGGGCGTGCCGTCGTCGGCCATTGCGCGCGCGGCCGACGAGAGCTGGATTATGACGACTGACAGGATAATGGCGAGATTAAGTATGCCTCTGCGGGTGAGCTTCATATCCCTCCTATAACGGAGTAGGGAATCCCGGTGAATAAAATGATCCGGTTTCCCAATAATAAGGAACGGATGATAGCGGAAACTATAAAATTATATCGGTTTTGGGATGAGGTAAGAAAGGGACAAATGACATATGACGCTTGTTTTTAGGTCGATTCCGGCCCTCCATTGGTACTACTACCAGTACCTTCGGCGGGGCGGAAAAGAGTATGGGTAGGACGTTTGGACTTCAATCGGCCTAATCCTCATCCGGCCCTGCGGACCTTCCTCATCCGGCCCTTCGGGCCTTCCTCATCCGGCCCTTCGGGCCACCTTCTCCTAGCTTACGCCAGGAGAAGGAAAAGAAAGACGCATCGACGATGACCTGGAGAGGATGGAAGCAGGAGACGAAAAGAATAGACAGGATTTACATGATTTCTCACTAGCAGGGTGTTGAAAAAGGAATTAACAGGTGTCATTGCGAGCGACCGGAGGGAGCGAAGCAATCTCCCCCTTCGGAAAAGCAAGGAGATTGCTTCGTCGCTTCGCTCCTCGCAATGACATCCTCAGCCTTTTTTCAACATCCTGCTAGTAAATCGTGAAATAAATCCTGTAAATCCTGTCAATCCTGTCTATTTCTTCGTCACATTTTTAAAATAATCGTCGCCAGCACCTGCCTGCAGACGGCGCCGCCCCCTCATCCCCCTCGCATAACCGTTCCGCCGGACGACCACCGGCTTCACATGCTCCCATCGCTCCGTAACCGTGCAGGTTCATAAAGCAAAAGAGAACCTGCACACTCCGCGAGGGCAGGCAGGGGACAGGTCCGGGCTCCCATTTTCCCCGGGGGATGAATCCCCCTGCTGATACACGAAGCCTGCTAAAGCAGGCTCCATCGTCCGTCGTCTATCGTCCACGGTCTGTTCTTCGCTGGTCGATCGTCGATGGTCAGGGCGGACAGCTATCCGCCCGTACAATCCTGTCTATTCTCTTCTTCACATTTTTAGAATAATCGTCGCCAGCACCTGCCAGCACACGAAGACGGCGAAGATCAGATACAGGACGCAGCCCAGGTTGCGTTCCCAGTATCCCCTGCGCGGGATGGGCGCCGGGTGCGAGCGGCGGCGCGCGTAGGCGTGTGCCCAGTCGGTGGTTTCCTCTTTGTCGGTGGCGCCCCACACCACCGCGTCCGGGTCGCGCCACAGGACGCGTCCCGCGGAGAACGGGTTGGCGCGGTCGTAGGCGCGGCGCTTGGCAGGATCGCGCAGGACCTCGTAGGCGGCGTTGATCTCCTGCATGCGCTTGGTGCTCGCGCCGGATGCGGTTTTATCGGGGTGATATTTGCGCGCCAGCGAGCGGTAGGCGGCCGCGATCACCTCGGGCTCGGCGCGGCGGTCTACCTGCAGGGTGGCGTAGGGATCGGGCACGGTGACTATTATAGACGCGAAGGAAGGGCAATAGACAGGATTTGCAGGATTACGCAGGATTTATATGATTTCTTAATTATTTTTAAAAATGCCGTCTATTCTAAATGACCATCGACCATAGACGATGGACGATAGACCATGGCCGTTAATTGTTCTTGAAGGGTTCCTCTTTTACAGAAATGTTCCTTTTGGGAATGGTTTTTAACGGTCCAATTAGAAAAACAATCGTCTAGTACAACCATCGGCCATCGGCCTGGTCCATCGTCCATGGTCTGTTTTTTCGATGCCTGCCCCCGAGTGTCTTTATCGGGGGGTCTCTCGTCGATGGTCGGATCTTCTATCGAGGGGGGCGATCTGCGCTGACGCCAACCGGCATTTCATATTTCTAATCGGTAATAAGTCCTCGGATCCTATTACAATTCTGTAACACGCCAAAAATCGGCTTCTCTTCGTATACAATTGCCCCCACGGGAGAATGCCATGAAGCGAATGCTGCCAATCCAACCTCATCTGCATCGAATCGCCGCGTTGGCGCCGGTCCTTCTGCTGGCCGCCTGCACGCTGGAGATAGTGCAGACGTCCGCGACGGAAGCCCCCGCCGCCTGGTCCGCTGACGCCGTCATTCCACCCTACGCCACCGCCGCCGGCCTTGACCCCACCCTCACGGCCACGTTCGCGGAACCCACGCCGACGGCGACCGTCGGCTGGCCGTCCGCGGAGCCCCTTCCCACCGTGACCGTCACGCAGCCGCCTGCTCTCCCGGGAGGTGAATGGCTGATGGTCACATCCGCCCAAGGCTTGTGGATGAGCAGGGCTGACGGCAGCCAGGCCGGCATCCGGATCGCCGAGCGGATCGTTCCGGAGCCGCTCGCGAACGCGCTCTCCCCAGCTGACGGTCTGCTGGCATACCTCACCGCGACGTCCGGTTCCGAGGCTTACGGAGATTATCGCAACCTGACGCTCCACGTGATCTCGCTCCGCGGCGTCGGCGCCTCCGCGGTCATCCCGTTGACCTCGCCCGCCACCGAACCGGGAATCGAGAACCCGACCAGCATCGTCCGCGCGATTACCGAGCGGCCGTCCCTGGCCTGGTCGCCGGACGGCGGGCGCCTGGCGTTCATCGGCGCGCAGGCGGGGACCTCGGCCGACCTGTATGAGTATTACCGCGCCGACGGCCGGGTCGTGCAGCTGACCGACGGACCGGACCAGGCCTACCGCCCGCTGTGGTCCCCCGACGGGAAATGGATCGTGCACGGCGCGGCCGGATCGTTCGGATCCGGAGCCGGGTACGGCGTGACCGGCTTCTACGCCGCCCGCGCCGACGATGGCGGAATCATTTCCCTGTACGACATCGGCGAGCGCAGCGGCGACGAAGTGGGTGCCGGCTGGCTGGACGAACACACGCTCGTCGCGCACTCGTGGACCGCCGTCTGCGGATCGCAAAACCTGCGCCTGGTGGATCTTTCCGCGCAGACGGCGGAAATGGTATTTGACGGATGTATGGACGAGGTGGCCGTCGGGCACGGCAGCGCGCTCTTCGGACAATCGCTCCTCTTGGCCGAATTCGATGAGAATCCCAGGCCGGGGCTTTACCTCATCACGTCGGCCGATCGCCGGCCGCGCCAGATCAGCTCCGGCGATATCGAGAGAATCGAATGGGTGGAGGAGATCGGCGCCTTCCTCGCCGTGACCAGCGATTTCGGGATACTGGAGGTTTCGCCCGCCGGCCAAATCCGCGTGCTGGCGGGAATGGCCTCCCGAGTGCCGATCGTTTCGCCCGGCGGGCGCTGGTGGGCATACTATCAAATGGCGCAAAGGGGGTTCAGCGATACCGACGGGATCTTCGCCGGCGGATACGGGCAGGGGATGTGGAAGATCTTCGATGGCTCGGTCGCCTCGGGCAGGTTGATCTTCTCGCCCGATGGCGATTCGCTCTACTTCGTCACCGCATCCGGGGACCTCTACCGCGCGCAGGCCCCGAATTGGGCGCCCGTGGTCCTGGCGTCGGGATTGAAAACCGACCCTTACTACCCGACGGACATGGCCTGGTGTGAGGGGTAAAACAGACCATCGACGATCGACCATCGATGGTCGATGGCGAAAAGAATAGACAGGATTTACAGGATTGACAAGATTAGAAAAATTAAAATCCTGAAAATCCTGTAAATCCTGTCTATGATTTTTCCGGCGGGTGGATCCCGCGCGTCCTTTCCGCTACCCCGGGGGATAATCCCGCGCGTCCTTTCCCCCTCGCTTCGCTTCGGGGTCGGACTTGCGCGCGGGACAGGCTCCCCCTGCTATTACACAACCCCCGAAGATCTCGGGGGTAGATCATCCGCAATAGTTGGATTTTTCGATGGTCGATGGTTGCCCCCGAGTGTTTTTATCGGGGGTCAATCGTCGCTGATCGAGTTCTTTCCATGGTCCATTGTCTATCGTCCATCGTCAGGTTTTTCCGATGGTCGTTGGTCGATCGTCGAAAGAATAGA
>CAZYSF010000307.1:0-3593 GCA_964649635.1 uncultured Anaerolineales bacterium
ACCACGGCCGGGGGCATCGCCGGAGGGAGCGGCGGCAGCGTCCCGGAGGCGAGCGCCTCGCGGATAAGCTCCTCCGGGGATTTGGGATGAAGCCATGCCAGCCAGCCCGCCCCGGGTGCCAGGCGGGTGGGGATCGGAGGCTCGCGCACGCCCAGCAGCACGCTGGCCGCCATCAGCGCCCCTCCCAGCCATTGGGCCAGGCTAAGCTGTTCGCCGAGCAGGACAATCCCGAAGAACACCGTCACCAGCATCTCGGCCAGCCCGAGCAGCGAAGTCTGCAGCCCGCCGATGTGCTTCACGCCGACAAATAATGTCAGGCGCGAGAAGAAAATCGCCAGGGTCATCCCCCCCAGCGCCAGCCACGAAACTTCCGAATGCGGCGTGCCGTACGAGGAATTAAACAGCAGCATCGGCAGTAAAACGGCCGCGGACGCCACAAGCGTGTAAAAAGTCACCGTCGGCGCCGGAACCTCGTACAGCACGCGCTGATTGATCGGCAGGTGCAGCGCATACAGCGCGGAGGCGGCCAGCATCAGCAGGATCCCGATCAGGTCGACCTGATGCTCTCCGGTGGAGGTGATCAGCATGATCGCCGGAATGGCGATCGCCAGGCGGACAACGCTGAGCCGCGACGGCGCATAGCCGTCGAGCAGCAGAAACAGCGCGACAAACCCCGGATACAAGGAATAAATGATCGCGCCCAGGCTGGTGTCGATGCGGGTGATCGCGCTGTAATAGAACAGCGCGCCCAGGGCGTTGATCCATCCCGCCAGCAGGCAGCCGATCAAGCCCATCGGGTAGATCTGGAGCAGGGAGCGCTTGGTGAAGAAAATGATCAGAAAGAGTAGCAGCGCGGCGCCGAGGGCGCGCAAGCCGACGACTTCGACGGGGAAGAATCCGCCGGCAAACGCCATTTTGCCCAGGGTGGGGGAGACGCCCAGAAAGAAAGCGGAGGTCAGCGCCGCGAGGAGTCCGGTGCTCCGGCTGGTCCAGGGCTGTTTCATGCCTGGGTTCCCGTTAGTAGGGCATGCATCGGCGGATCGGTGCGCCCGGACATTTATTCGAGCGCCTTGTTGATCTCGGAAAACAGTTCGTCGTCGAGGAACGTCCCCTTCTGGAGCAGCCGCTGGATCTGGCCGGTGAGCCGGCGGCGCTCTTCGGGAACCAGCATCTTGGCCGTCACCACCACCACCGGAATGGAAGCCAGGGCTGGATCCTTTTTCAGGAGATCCAGCAGGCCGAATCCGTCCAGATCCGGCATCATCAGATCCATGATCACCAGATCCGGATTCTGCGCTCGAATGAATTCAAGCGCCTTGGGGCTCTCCGAGATCTCGCTGATTTCAAATCCGCCGCGCGCCTGCAGGATCCGGCGTATCAGACGGACGGAATTGGGATCGTCGTCGACGATCACGACCTTGCGCAGCCGGAAATCCAGCCGGTTCAGCGCGGCGAGGAGTCCTTCGCGCGGCATTTCGATTTCGGTGGTGCCCGGCAGGGAGACTTCGGTTTCCCATCCTTCGCCGAGAATATCGCGGTCGATCGGCAGCGTGTGGCCGGAGGCGTTCACCACCACGATATCATCGGGCTTGATCGTCCCCTGGCGGACGAGTTTGAACAGCCCGGCGAAAGCCACCGAGGCGGCGGGTTCGAGCGAAATGCCTTCCATTTTCGCCACAATGTGGGTGGCCCGGAACGCCTCCTCGTCGGAGACGGTTTCGAACGCCGCGCGCGAATCCGGTTTGGTGAGCTGCGCGCGCAACAGCTGGTAGGTGCGGCCCGGATCTCCGGTGGAGAGGGTGGAGATGTTGGTGACCGGCGCGGCGACCACATCCGGCTGATCCATTCCCCGCTTCCAAGCCGTTGCCATCGGCGCGCATCCTTCCACCTGAATCGCGGCGATCCCGGGCAGCTGGGAAACCAGGCCGAGCATTTTCAATTCCTCGAATCCCTTCAGCACGCCCATCGGGCCCATGCCGCCGCTGACCGCCTGGATGTACCAATCCGGGCATCGCCACGGCGAGGGCTTCAATTTTCCGGTTCCCCTTAGCGCGGATCCCAGCAGCGGGGTGAGTTGCTCGGCCAGCTCGAAGGCTATGGTTTTCATCGCCTCGATCGGCGTGATGCTGCGGGTTCCCTGGTCGATGAAAATCCCCTTGCGCTTGGCGAATTCCGCGGCCACCTGCTTGGTGTGGTCGTAGGTCCCCGTCACCTTGATCACTTGGGTGCCGTAGATCGCGACTTCCTGCATTTTGGCGGCGGGGACCATGCTGGTGAGGAACGCCCAAAGCTTAATGCCGGCCCGCGCGCAATACGCCGAGTAGGAGATGGCGACGTTCCCGGTGGAGGCGACGACCGCTTCCTGGATCCCGGCTTCCTTGAGAGCCGCCACTGTCAGGGCGGCCTGGCGGTCCTTGAAGGACGAAGTCGGCCCCTGCCGCTCGTCCTTGATGAACAGGTTGGGCAGGCCGAGCATCAATCCCAGGTTGGGCGCATGATGCAGGGGCGTCCCGCCTTCGCCGAGCGTGACGATGTTGGCCGCGTTGGAAATCGGAAGCAGATCCAGGTAGCGCCAGAAGTGGAACGGCCTGTCCCGAAGCGAAAGGACGAACGTTTTTGCCAGCGTTTCATAGTCGTAGCGCGCCTGGCGCCAGGCGCCGTGGCATTGGGGGCATAATGAAATTCGGGGGGAATAGGGGGAAAGCGTACCGCAGTCGATGCACTCTACCACGAAATGCGCGGCCATGAATCCTCATCCTGTGTGTTTCCCGTTCATCCGGGACGGCGGCACGGGTATGGCATCGTCCGCGCCGCCGTCCCGGAGCGGGGATTTAGGTGGTCGATTCGGTCGGAAGCGGCGTGGTAGGGCTCTTTTTATCCGCGGGCAGCGGAGAGGTGGAGCTCTTCCGGTCCGCACCGAGCGGCGAAGTGGAGGGCCTTCTCTCGCCGGGCAGCGGCGAGGTGGATTTCTTGCCTTCCAGTGAAAGCGGCGACGTGCCGGGTATGCCTTTATGCTCGTACAGCTTCAGCGCGCGGGCGATGCTTTCGAGCAGATCGTGCTCGGAGAACTGCTCCTTGCGCAGGATCGCCTGAACGTGGCCGGAGATGCTTTCCATCTGTTCGGGACTCATATCCGCCGCCGAGAGGACGATGATCGGGATGGTCTTGGTCCTCGGGTTGGCCCGCAGGGCGGCCAGAACGTCGAACCCCATGGATCCGGGCAGCTGCAGGTCGAGAAGGATCAGGTTGGGCTGATCGTTTTCCGCGCGCTCCACCCCTGTGTTCCCTTCCGCCACCATCCGGATCGAGAACCCGCTCACCTTCTCCAAAATCCGCTGCACGATCTGGGCTTCGTCGGGATTGTCCTCGATCACCAGGATGTTGTAGGTCTTGCGGTCGGGTTTCTCGAGCTTCTCGAGCGACGAAACCAAGTCCGACTCCAGGATCGGCTTCACCAGGTAATCGGCGGCGCCCAGGCTGAGCCCGCGTCCGCGGTCCTCGGTGATCGTGCACAGAATTACCGGCAACGGCCGCGTGACGGGATCCGACTTCAATTGCGCCAGGACCTGCCATCCGTCCGGCGAAGGCATGTT
>CAZYSF010000308.1:0-2854 GCA_964649635.1 uncultured Anaerolineales bacterium
TCCCCCCTTTAGCGCACCATCCCAATCCTCCCTCTTGATTCCCTTCCCCATTCGCGCACTGTCCTAACCCCCCACCCCTAACCCCTCCCCCCTTCCCCTTACGGGGAAGGGGGGAGGGGAATAGAATATCATCACGATACAGTTACCTGCCGGGTGGAGGAGGTTAGGACAGAGACGTCAGCGACTTTTTAATATCCGCCACAAACAACCGGATATCATCCTCTTCCGTGTTCCATGAGCACATCAGCCGCACGCCGTCCTCGCCGATGAAGTTATAGAAATGCCATCCCTGATCGTGAAGCGCCCGGATCAGCAGGGGCGGCATTCTTACGAATACCGCGTTGGCTTCGACCGGCATTTGTATTTCCAACTCCGGAATGGTCTGCAACTGCCCCGCGAGCTGCGCCGCGCACCGGTTGGCATGAGCCGCGTTTTTCAGCCAAACGCCGCCGGCGAGCAGCCCTTTCCACGGCGCGGCCAGGAAGCGCATCTTTGAGGCCAGCTGGCCGGCCTGCTTGCAGCGAAATTCAAAATCCCTCGCCAGCGCCGTGTTGAAGAAGATCACCGCCTCCCCCACCGCCAGGCCGTTCTTGGTCCCTCCCAGGCAAAGCACATCCACGCCGCACTGCCAGGTGATTTCCTTCGGGGTCAGCTTGAGGAAGGCCAGCGCATTTGCCAGGCGCGCGCCGTCCATATGGAGACGCAGCCCATGCCGCTTGGTCACTTTGTAGATCTCGAGCAGTTCCGCGGGGCGGTAGACCGTCCCGAGTTCGGTGGACTGGGTGATGCTGACCGCCGCCGGTTTGGGGAAGTGGAGGCCGCGCCCACTGTGCACGACCGTCTCGATGCTGTCCGGCTGCAGCTTGCCCTGCAGTTCCTGCCCCAGAAGCAGCTTGGCGCCGTTGGTATAGAATTCCGGAGCGCCGCATTCGTCGGTTTCCACATGGCTGGTATCCACGCAGATGATGCTGTTGTAGGATTGGCACAGGGCGGAAAGCGCCAGCGAGTTGGCGGCGGTCCCGTTAAAGACGAAAAACACCTCGCATTCCGTCTCGAACACCCGCCGCAATTCGTCGCAAACCTCCCGGGTCCATGGATCCTCGCCGTAGGAGATTTCAAATCCCCGGTTAGCCTCCTGCAGGGATTGCATCGCCTCGGGGCAGATGCCGGAGCTGTTATCGCTGGCAAAATGATGGCGGTGGATCATGCTTTTCTCCTTTTCCCGTGCGGCATAATTGTACTTGAAAGTACGTGAGTGCGGACCATGGATTTCACGGATAGAAAAAAGATTCCACAGACAATTATAAGGAAAGGCCTTTCAAGAAATTGATAGTGATCATTCCGTGAAATCCGGGATTTATCGGTGAAATCCGTGGTCTCCATGGCGTATTGCGGGTACAATTCAATTACCACCGCTGACCATCGGGAGTAACCGCATGAAATCCAAAATACCGTTCCGCGACATCCTCCTGATCATCGTCGGAGCCCTCATTCAGGCCGTGGGTATGGATCTGTTCCTGATCCCCGGAAAACTCGCCGCCGGCGGCGTGACCGGGATCGCGCAGATCGTCAACCGCTACACCGGCTGGCCGATCGGCGTGATGATCATCCTGTTCAACATCCCGCTCTTCATCCTCGGCTGGCGTTTCCTCGGCGGACGCCGCTTCCTCCTCCGCACCTTTCTGGCGGTGGGGGTCTACGCCGTTCTGATCGACGTCCTGGCATTTTACCTGCCTTCCAACCTGACCGGCGATTCCGTGTTGAATGCGCTGTTCGGGGGCGTGTTGACAGGCGGCGGCATGGGGCTCGTCTTCCGGGCCAAGGGCACAACCGGCGGGACGGACATTCTCGCCCGGCTACTCGGCAAGTGGCGCGGGATTCCCCTCAGCGAGAGCTACCTGCTCACCGATACGGCGGTGGTGGTCGGATCGGCCCTCGCCTTCAGCTGGACCCTGGCGTTGTATGCGATTGTGGCGCTCTACGCCTGCGGCCTGGCGGCGGAAATTGCGTCGGAGGGCTCCGGTATCGTCCGGTCGGCTACGATCATCACCAATCAACCGCGGGAAGTGGGCGATAAAATCATGCGCGAGTTAAGCCGCGGCGTTACGGCGTGGCAGGGGACGGGGATGTACTCCGGAAAGGCGCGTCAGATCCTGTTCTGCGCCATAAGCCGGTCGGAGGTCAACCCGCTGAAATCCATCATCTATGAGGTCGATCCGGCGGCGTTCGTTGTGATCGGCCAGGCGCACGAGGCGCTGGGAGAGGGGTTCAAGCCGCTTTCGGGTTAAAACCATTTCACCGCGAAGACGCAAAGGGCGCGAAGATATATTATTTTTAAAAATATTCCTCGCTAATCTTTAATAACGACGAGTTTTCTGGAAACAAATTATGGTTCTAAATATAAAATAAATTCTTTGCGTTCTTCGCGCCTTTGCGGTGAAAAGGTCTTTAGCAGCTATGCGAGGATGGAACTTACGGCATCGTAGAGGAACCATCCCCCGAAGCCCAGCAAGGCCACGCCGCAGACGGCGAAGATCGCGCGCTGAAACCATTTCCCGAAGAATTTTCCGCCGGTGAAGGAAAGCGCCGACAGGAAATAACTCCAAAAAAAATCGCAAAACCAGTGCACCGCGACCAGCGCTAGAAACCCCGCCAGCCCGAAAACCCATGATTGCAGAATGAGCGCGACTCCGACCGTAGCCCACCAGAAAAAGAAATATGGGTTGCCCAGGCTGAGCATGATCCCGGCGGCGAGCGGGGAACCGGAAAAAGACGAGGACGCCGGTGCCGGTCGGCGCGCCTCGCGCAGTAATCCGACCGCCATATACACCAGGAACAGGCCGCCGAGTATGCC
>CAZYSF010000309.1:0-4869 GCA_964649635.1 uncultured Anaerolineales bacterium
TCGACAAGCAGGCCGCCGCGGTTGACTCCGGTCACGTTAAGTTCGGCGATCCCGTCGCTCTCGTAAAGTTCGCGGGCGGCCACCCAGTCGTAGGAACTTTGCGCGCGCTCCTGCGGCGCACGGTCCGCGGAAGGGCCGCGCCGTTCCCCGGGCTCCTCGCCCAGGACCGACGCCCACCAGGAATCGCTGGGCAGGTTCGGGGAGGCGGAATCGCCGGCCGATTTCGAATCCTGCGCCCGCGCAGGCCGGGGAGCCGGTGTGGAAGGCGGCGGCTGCGGCGTTGTCGGCGGCGATTGCGGCGGCGGAGTCGCCGGCTGCTGTGCCGGTAAATGCGTATTCCGCGTGATCGAGGAAAGTTGTTTCGGGGTTAGGGAGTACAGATTTTTCATCAATAACCGTCCTTGAGATTTGGATTGTACTTTTTATGGTGTCATTGCGATGACCGAAGGGAGCAAAGCAATCTCCCTCGTCAGTTAAATATGGAGATTGCTTCGTCGCTTCGCTCCTCGCAATGACAGGTTTTATCCGACGACTTCATAATCGGTCGCCGGTTCATTCGACTGGCGTTCCATTTCGGCAATCACTCTCGCCAATTCTTCGATCGCCACTTTCTGCTTGCGGTAAAGATCCGCTTCCGAAACCGCCAGGCGCAGCGCGACGTCGCGAACCCGTTTGCCTTCCAGGAATTTCATATCCAGGATGTTATAGAGCAGCCACTCGCTGGTGAACCGCCGCTCCCCCTCCGGGCGCACGCGTTCGACGGCCCGCCGCAGGACGGCGCGCAGCGCGTTAACCGTGTTGCCGTCGTGGCGGTCGAGTTCCTCGCGCACCACGCGCAGGGTGAGCAGCGGGCTGCCGGTGAGCTTGGGCCCGCCCCAGTAATGGTTGAGGGCTTCGCGCACCCAATCGGCGAGGTCGGCCTCCGCCGAACTTCCGCCAGCGGGCTCGGCCAGGAGCGCCGCCTGCCCGTAACGGGCCGCGGCGCTGAGGTGCTGGATCTTTTCCACATCCGGCATCAGCCGGTTGAGCGAGGCCAGCACATCCCGTTGCAGGCGTTCATCCGCCAGCGCCCCCGCCGACCGTTCCACCAGCCGGCCGAAGGATTCGCGCTGATCCGGGGATAGCTCCAACTTTTCGGCGACAGCCGCCAGCCCAAGCAGGCCGATCATCTCTTCGCGGTCCGATCCGTGCAGCGGGATCAGCCAGTAGCCGCCCCAGCGGAACAGACTGCCCGCGCCGGGAATGTACTCGAGCACCTCGGGCTTGGGCAGCGTGGATAGATCCGCCTCCAGCGGCAGCATCGCCCGCGGCCCGACCCCCGCCAGAAAGGCGGTGCCTTCGTCATGCCATTCGATGACAAACGCGGCCGGCGAACGGGTGAGGTCGCACAGCGCCGCCAGCAGCGATTCCAGAAACTGGCGCAGGTCGGCGCCGGTGAGCAGGCGTTCCTCCAGCCATTGCAGGCGGCGGATTTCCTCGCGCTCGGAACGGTTTTCCAGAAACAGCACCCGCTCCAGCGGGCGGCGGCCGATCGTGATCACAAACTGCAGCAGGACGATCCCCACCACGACCGCGACGAGGATCAGGCGCGAATCGGGAAGCCCGAACCGTTCGAAGATATAGGTGGACAGGACAAGGATCGCAAGCGCGACCGCCGCCACGAGCGGCCCGCGCAGCAGCCACTGGAAGAGCCGGCCTTTGACCGCGCGATCCGAATAGGTCACGCCGAAATACGCCGTCGCATACGCCAGGACCACGAGCAGCCCGGCCACGAGCAGGTTGGCCTGCATCAGGACGATCCGCACCAGGAGCGGGTGCAGCGCCGAAACGCCGCCTAGGAGCAGCAAATACGGAAAGGCCGCCATGCCCGGTGCCAGCGACCCGACCATCAGATAAATCATGCGGCGGCGGCTGGTGGACGTCTGGCAGCGCCGATAGGCGCGCACCACATTAATCCCGGTCCAAACCAGGATCGGAATGGCGTAGGCGATGAACACCCAGAAGTACGGACCCGCCTGGAGGTGGGCCAGGCCGCCGTCCTGGGTGATATCCGCGATAAACAGATTAGTGAGTGAAACCGCCGCGGCCAGGCCCGCGGCCAGCAGATAATTGGCGCGGACGGCAAACCGCCTTCGGCCGCGGGAAGGGCGGCCGGTGGACGAAAGCAGCGCGTCGGAAAAGTGCAGGTAGGCCGCGGGCAGCAGCGCGGTTCCCACCCATTGCACCCTCAGCCAGATTTCCGCCTCGGAGAGATCGCGCGCGGTGGAGGCCAGCCCGTCGGATACGGTAATGAGAACGATGCACCCGAGGATTAACGCAAACACGCGCGCCACCCGTTCGCGCAAACTGAACGTCAGTGCGTGGAGCAGCAACGAAAACGCTGTGATCGCGATGCCGGCTACCAGGATTCGGTTGAGGATCGGCAAAGCATTAAGGAAGAAATCTACCATTCAACCTGCTGTGATGATATTGGAATGACTGCAACTCCAACCCTCTCCCGGGGGTTGTCGTGCTACGCCATTCAATACTACATTGATCCGATTTTATCAGATTTTCGTAAAAAAACAAACAAGGGGGATTCCCTCCCCTCCCCCCGAGTGCACGTCCCCCCATTTGCAAACAGAATTATGTCATTCCTTTTTAATTAGGGTCGCAGCAAATGGGGGGACTACAGGGGGGAGGGCACGGAGGGGTTTCGCTCAGGGCGCTATTCGATCCTCGTGACCGTCCGGTTCGGCAGAGCATATTCGTGCAGGAGATCCTCCAACCAGCGGGGGATGTCATCCGCCTGCGCCTCACCGGGGATGGCAAGCTCGTGCATCTTCGACCGGCGGCCCTGGTCGATGCGATGGGCAATCCAGCGTCCGGATTCCCGGGTCACCTCGATAAAGAAACGCCCGTAGACATCGAATTTCATAACGGCCGTGCTCTACGATTCTGCGGAAAGCACCTGGATCGGCACCAGGCACTGCGGCGGAAATGTGAGATCCGCCTTGAGGACCGTCAAGCGCAGATGATAAACTCCGGGAACCACCGTCGCGCTGTCCCATACCCATGAAAAAGGTTCGTCTTCCGGGGCGGGTTCGTTGTTGCTGTAGATCGGAATCCACAAATCCGGTTCGTCCGGCGTGCCCAATTCAATTTTATAAAACGCGAAGTTGGAGATATCCGCGACAATTCGGAGCGCCACCTTCCCCCGCACCGCCTCGCCCGGCCGCGGTTCGAGGAGCCGGGCTTTCGGCTGGTTGCAGCCGCTCACATCCACCCCGAACAACACCAGCGGAGTCGGGGTCGGGGTGATGGTCGGCAGAAATACCGCGTTGGCGTTGATCCTGACTTGTTCGACCCGCTGCGCCTCCGGCAGGCCGTACCGGACCGCGAGGTTAACGCCGACCGCCAACCCGATGATCAGGGCGAGGGTTCCCGCCGCCCGATTGCGCTGCCCGAGACACAATTCGCGTTCCAATCCGAACGCCGTTTTGGAAAGGCGCACCTGCGCCGCAATGAAGAGGTAGATGTACCGCAGCGCAACGAGCGCGGCGAGATAATACGCCACCATCTCGTAATCCTGCAGGAGGGTGAGGAGTGCGACCATGCTCATGCCGGTGAACGGAGTATGGATTCGAGGAGGCGGCCCAATTTGGGAACCGCCGTTTGGGTGGCGCGGAGGACTTCCTCATGATCCGCCGGGTGGGAAACATCCAGATTGGCCCGGTTGCTGATCACCGAAATGCCCAGCACCCGGGTTCCGCCGTGCCGGGCGGCGATTACCTCCGAGACGGTCGACATCCCGACCGCATCCGCGCCGATCCCCCGCAGGAACCGCAGTTCGGCGGGCGTTTCAAACGAAGGACCCGCCAGGCCGGCGTACACGCCCTGCCTTAGGAACAATCCCGTCCCCGCGGCGGCCCGCCAGGCTGATTCCTGGAGCTCGCGGTCGTACGCCCGGCTCATGTCCGGGAAGCGCGGGCCCAGCCGTTCGTCGTTCGGCCCGCGCAGTGGATTGGCGCCGCCCAAACCCAGCAGGTTGATGTGATCAGTGATCAGCATCAGGTCCCCGGGCTGAAAATCCGGATTGATACCGCCCGCGGCGTTGGTGACGATTAAAAAATTAATCCCCAACCGCTGCAAAACCCGGACCGGGAACACGGTCCGCTCGGCCGTATATCCCTCGTAGTAATGCACCCTGCCCTGCATCATCGCGACACATTTCCCCGCCAGCATTCCAACCACCAGCCTGCCCGCGTGCCCCTTAACGGTGGATATTGGCCAGCCGGGGATGCGGGCATAGGGTAATGCCGTTGGCGTCTCGATCGTATCCGCAAGCGAACCGGATCCGGACCCGAGAATGATCGCTATTTCCGGGCGGGTTCGGATGCTTTTGCGCACGAATTCCGCCGCGCGATTGATATCGGCGAATGTCGAAGAGGATGCCATCGAAGGGGCTTTTTTGGTGCGCGTGGCCACATGGGGATTATACAATACGTGAACTAATTCAGGAGAAAACCTCACCGCAAAGGCGCAAAGGACGCGAAGAAATTTATAGAAAACTTCGCGTCCTTTGCGCCTTTGCGGTGAGAATTTTTTCTTTACTCAAAGGATCAGCATCGCGTCGCCGAAGGAGTAGAACCGGTAGCGCTCGCGTTTGGCTTCCGCGTAAGCGGCGAGGATCCGCTCTCGGCCGGCGAACGCACTGACCATCACCAGCAGAGTCGAATGGGGAAGATGGAAGTTGGTGACCATCGCATCCACCGCGCGAAAGGCGTACCCCGGGGTGATGTAGAGGCGCGTATCGCCCTCGTAGGCGGCGATCTCCCCCCGCGACGCGCCGGCGGCGGTTTCCAATGCGCGCACGGATGTCGTGCCGAC
>CAZYSF010000310.1:0-5565 GCA_964649635.1 uncultured Anaerolineales bacterium
GCCGCCCACCACGGTGATGGCGCCGCACGAAGCGACCGCCTCGGCCAGATCGCGCGTGCCCTTGGCGAAGTTGGGGAATTCGAACACGCCCATCGGTCCGTTCCAGACCACCTGCTTCGCGCCCTGGAGCGCCGCGGCATACTTTTTAACCGTCGCCGGACCGATGTCCAGGATGCGCCAGCCTTCGGGAACGCCCGATACGGCCACCGTCTTGGATTGAGCCGCGGCGTCGAACTTGTCCGCTACAACCACGTCGTCCGGCAGGAGCAGCTTGCCGCCGGAATCGGCCATGATCTTCCTGGCCGTCTCGAGGCTGCCGTCTTCGACCAGCGAATCTCCGACGGCCAGACCCTTGGCCTTGAGGAAGGTGTTCGCCATGCCGCCGCCGATCAGGAGCTTCTCGCATTTCTTGAGCAGGTTGGTGATTACGCCGATCTTGTCGCTGATCTTGGCTCCGCCCAGGATGACGATGTACGGATGATCCGGATCGTTGGCCGCCTTGTCGAGAAATTCGATTTCCTTTTCCATCAGGAACCCGGCCACGCCCGGAAGGTAATGCGCCACGCCCTCGGTCGAGGCATGCGCGCGGTGGGCCGAGCCGAAGGCGTCGTTGACGTAGATCTTGCCCAGCATCGCCAGCCGCTGGGCGAAGGCCATGTCGTTCTTTTCCTCTTCCGGATGGAAGCGCGTGTTCTCCAGAATCGCCACGTCGCCCGGTTTCAGTTCGGCCACCACGCCCTCGGCCGCCGGTCCGACGCAATCGGAGGCGAATGCCACTTTCTTCTTCAACAGCCCGCTCAGGTGCTCGGCGACCGGCGCCAGTGAAAAGACAGGGTCCGGTCCGCCCTTCGGCCGGCCGAGATGCGAACACAGCACCACCATCGACTTCTGATCGATCAGGTATTGAATGGTCGGAAGTGCCGCCCGGATGCGGGTGTCTTCGCTCACCTTGCCGTTCTTGATCGGGACGTTGAAATCCACCCGCATCAGAACCTGCCAACCGGCGACGGTTATGTCGCGAACATTCTTTTTCTGCATAGGTCCTCCATACCCGCTCGGGGTTTAGAGTTTCTTGGCGATCATCGCGGCCAGGTCGGCCGTCCGGCAGGAGTAGCCCCATTCGTTGTCGTACCAGGTCACGACCTTGACCAGCGTTCCGCCCAGGACCTGGCAGTATTGCAGATCGACGATCGAGGAGCGGGGATCCCCGCGGAAATCGGTCGACACGAGCGGATCGGCGGCCTTGCCGCTGGTCACGCCGAGGATGCCCTTGAGCGCGCCGTTGGCGGCTTCGACGAACTTGGCGTTAAGTTCTTCCTTGGTGGTGGCTTTGGCGACGGTGCAGCTCAGGTCGATGACCGAAACCGTCGGGCTCGGGACGCGCATGGAATACCCGTCGAACTTGCCCTTGAGTTCCGGAATGACGAGCGCGACCGCCTTGGCGGCGCCGGTGGTGGTCGGGATGATGTTGAGCCCGGCCGAGCGCGAGCGGCGCAGTTCCTTTTTGTGGCCCTGATCCAGGATCACCTGGTCGTTGGTGTAGGAGTGGATCGTGCACATCGTCCCGTACAGGACGGTGAAATTCTCGTGGACGACCTTAACCGCGGGGGCGAGGCCGTTGGTCGTGCAGGACGCGTTGGAAATGATGTGGTGCTTGGCCGGGTCGTATTTCGAATCGTTGACGCCGAGCACGATGGTGATGTCTTCGTTCTTGGCCGGGGCGGAAATGACGACCTTCTTGGCGCCGCCGGAGGTGATGTGGACGTTCGCGCCGGCCTTGCCCTTGGCGGGGTCGCCGATCGCGTCGGTGAAGATGCCGGTGGATTCGATCACGATGTCGACGCCCAGATCCTTCCACGGAAGCTTGGCCGGATCCTTTTCCGCAAGGACCTTGACCGTGTGGCCGTTGATCGCAAGATTCCCGTCTTTAATCTCCACGGTGCCGTCGAATTTCCCGTAGGTCGAGTCGTACTTGAACAAGTGCGCATTGGTGTCGACGTCGAACAGGTCGTTGATCGCCACCACCTCGAGGTCCTGGGAGGCGCGTTCCATTATCGCCTTGAGCACTTGCCGGCCGATCCGGCCAAATCCATTGATGCCAACTTTTGTAGCCATGGTATTCCTCCTGATGGGATAGTGTGATTACGTTTTGAATGGTACCGGTAACCGGAAACCGATTGCCGGATTTTTCACTCTGAAATTCGGAATGCCCCGCCTTGGCGCAGGGGGGATAATCTTCAGATCCGGAAGATCTTCCTCCGCCGTTCCAAAAGTTCCATCAGGGCCGAAGTAAGTTTTTGCGGATCATGATGGCCCGCCTGCGCGGCATCCGCCAGATCCTTCCGCACGACCAGCACCGAAGCATCCGGGACCGGATCCCCCACCCATGCCATGCCGTCCGGCGGGAGCGCGGCCGGGACCGTGTTAGCCAGGACCGCCTGGAACAGCTGCGCCCCCACATGCCGTTCGATCGCATCCAGATGATCCTTCACCGAGAAGCCGTCGGTTTCCCCGGCCTGAGTTGCGACATTGCACACATATACTATCAATGCCCGGCTGGCGGCCAGTGCTTCACGGATCTCCCGGATCAGCAGGTTGGGCAGGATGCTGGTGAACAGGCTTCCCGGCCCGACGACAATCAAATCCGCGGAGAGAATGGCTTGGACCGCATCCGGATACGCACGCACATCCTCCGGATTGAGCCACACGCGCCATACCGCGCCCGGCACGGATTGAATCCGGCTCTCGCCGCTCACCCGGCGCAGCGCATCGGTCTGCGCGCCGACCAATTCTCCCTCGAGCGTGACGTCGCTGAGCGTCGAGGGTACCACCCGCCCGCAGATCGAAAGCACTTTGCCGGATTCGATCAGGCTGCGTTCGAAACTTCCGGTTACGCCCGCCAGCGCGGTGACGAATAAATTTCCAAAGGCGTGTCCGCGAAATCCGTCGCCTTCCGCAAACCGGTACTGGAACAATTGCGTCAGAAGCGATTCATCTTCCGCGAGCGCCGCCAGGCAGTTGCGCAGATCACCCGGCGGTGGAAGCCCCAGCGATCGCCGGATCCGGCCGGAGGATCCGCCGTCGTCCGCGACCGTCACCACCGCGGTAAGGTTGGTGGTGCGGTGCTTCAACCCGCGCAGCATGATCGAGAGCCCGTGACCGCCGCCGATCGCCACCACCTGCGGGCCGCGTTCCCGGCGCCGGTAACTGGCGAGGATCTCCGGAACGTTCCGGCCGGATTTCGCAAACGGCGCCAGCAGGGCGAAGCTGAGGCGCCATAGGGAAAATGCAATTAATCCGCCACCGGCCAGTAAAAGGACGACAATACGAATGGGCCTGGGGATGAAACTGAGCGCCAGCGTGGAAAGGACCGCGGATTCCGGCCGGGAGCGGTACAGATCGAGCATGAATACGGAAAATCCAAGCCCGACCAGGAGCGTACCGGTCACCAGACCGATTAACCATCGCTTCACCCCCATGCCCGGCGTCAACCAGATTTTTCCCAAAGCCAACCAGGATTTCAGGCGGTCGGCCAGCCGTCCCGGTGATTTTTTCATGTGAAATTTTTCGCGAGGGGATGATAGCAGGAAAGACTAACACCGTCAATCCGGGAGAATTTTTTTATTTTTCCAGAAAGCATCCCATCGGATCCGATCGTGTGAAAGGGACCGCTCATCGGCCATCCGCAGGTTCCGATTCCAATCGTTCCGGTTTTTTACGGCCGTTTCGGCCGTAAAAAACCGGCTCTCCGACGGGCCTTTTTTTACATAATAGTCACCCGGGATCCGGAACGCGGAAAGGTGCAAGTATCCGTCGGAAAAATCCTGATTTTCCAGGCATTCACAGGGGTTTCTCAGTGTTTTTATGATATAATCCCGGCACTAAATAATTCGAAAGGAGATGCACTATGCCTGGCGTTACTTTTGAGCACGTTACCAAACGGTTCGACCGTGTCGTTGCGCTCAACGACCTCAACCTCGAGGTAAAGGACAAGGAATTCCTCGTCCTGGTCGGACCCTCGGGGTGCGGGAAGACCACCGCCCTGCGGTGCCTGGCGGGCCTGGAAGAAGCCACCAGCGGGATCATCAAGATCGGCACGCGCGTCGTCAACGATGTCGCCCCGAAAGACCGTGATATTGCGATGGTGTTCCAGTCCTACGCCCTCTACCCGCACATGACCGTGTACGACAACATGGCCTTCGGCCTCAAGCTCCGCCGTGTTCCCAAGCCGGAAATCGACCGGCGCGTGAAGGAAGCCGCCGAAGTCCTCGGCCTGACCGACATGCTCAAGCGCCAGCCGCGCCAGCTTTCCGGCGGTCAGCGCCAGCGCGTCGCCCTCGGCCGCGCCATCGTCCGGGAGCCGCAGGTGTTTCTCCTCGATGAGCCGCTCTCCAACCTCGACGCGAAACTGCGCGTCCAGACCCGCGCCGACATCTCCAAGCTTCACCAGCGGCTGCAGACCACCTTCGTGTACGTGACCCACGACCAGACCGAGGCCATGACCATGGCCACCCGCATCGCCGTGATGCGCGACGGCATCCTGCAGCAGCTCGACACGCCCCAGGTGCTTTACGACAAGCCGACCAACGTCTTCGTCGCCGGCTTCATCGGCTCGCCGTCGATGAACTTCTTCGACGCCAAGGTCACCAAGAGCGACTCGACCCTGTTTATCGACGCCGGCGCGTTCGCCGTTCCGGTCCCCGCCGATAAATCCCAGCGCTTTACGTCAAGGGTCGGCAAGGACGTCATCTTCGGCATCCGCCCCGAGCACATTCACGACCCGCAATTCGCCCCGCCCGGCATCACCGCCGCCCGCGTCGAAAGCCGCGTGGACGTGACCGAGCCGATGGGCAACGAAGTCTTCCTGTACCTGGTCTCGGGCGAGCACACCTTCATCGCCCGCGTGGATCCGCGCACCCGCGCCCGCATGGGCGACCGGCTCGAAGTCTCGTTCGACATGAGCCAGATCCACATCTTCGACCGGGATACGCAAGTCGCGATCCGCTGAACCGGTCCGTTCCGAAAACTCTCTCCCGCGCCGGATTTTCGGCGCGGGATTTTTTTATCGCCTTGGATGGAGGCTCTTATGGCTGATTTTGAACTCATGCGCACGCTTGCGCAAAGCGCGAAGACCAAGATCGTCCTGCTGGTGATGGACGGCGTCGGCGGCATGCCCGTTGCCCCCGGCGGACCGACCGAACTGGAAGCCGCGCAGAAACCGAACTTTAACCGGCTGGCGGCCGAAGGCTGCCTCGGGCAGATGAATCCGGTCGGGTACGGCATCACTCCCGGCTCGGGCCCGGGCCACCTCAGCCTGTTCGGCTACGATCCCCTGAAGTTCGACATCGGCCGCGGCGTGCTCGAGGCCTTCGGGATCGGGGTTGAGGTCGGGTCGGACGATGTCGCGGCGCGCGGCAATTTCTGCACGGTGGATTCGGGCGGCCGGATCACCGACCGCCGCGCCGGCCGGATCGCGACCGAGGCATCCTCCAAACTGGTCGAGAAACTGGCGAAGATAAAAATCCCCGGCGTGGAAATGGAAGTCCGCCCGGTGAAGGAACACCG
>CAZYSF010000311.1:0-10422 GCA_964649635.1 uncultured Anaerolineales bacterium
AGCCCGCCTATTGCTACACCCAGGCGGGCGGGGGACGATGGTGCCTGGCGCTGGTCGGCAATCCGGGGCCGGAAGCCGCCGCCGGCATATACCTTCGATTCTCATTGTATGCTTCCACCGCGGCCGACCCGTCCATCTCCAAGGAAGTTACGCTGCCCGTCCCGGTGCTGCCCGCCGGCGCTCGAACAATCGCCGCGGCGTACTTTTCCCCCGAGGAGGCCCAGGCAGAAATCCTGCGGGTCGAACTCATCAGCGCCATCCGGCTGGCGGAGTCGCCGGGGCTCCTGCCGCTGACGATCATGAAGGAAACAAGCCGCCCGCTTTCGGACGGATTGGAGCTTGCCGTCGAATTCCGGATCGATGCCGGAGCGGATGCTTCCGTCAACCGGCTGGATGCGGCGCTGGTGCTGCTGGATTCCGCGGGACGGCCGGTCGGGTTCCGCATCCTGCGCGGCGAAGGGGATTGGCCGCCGGGTGCGGCGCACACCCTGACCTTGAACGCTTTTCTCCTGGGCGGAACCCTGGCGGGCTACGAATTCATACTTCAGGCGCGGTCGGTTCCGTCCGCCGCCTGATTTTTTCCGGTTTGGCGTGCCCGGATGTTTTTTTTGGAAAGCAAATCGAAGAGGACGGAGATCAACGGATGGAGCTCAAGGAAAAGAACCGGTGGTTTTATTTTCTCGTACGCGCGTTCGTGACATTGCTCGTGCGAATCCTCCTGCGGGTAAACATCGTCGGGCGGGAGCATGTCCCGGCCTCGGGCCCGTTTTTGTTCACCCCCAATCATTTGAGCCAGGTGGATACGCCCCTTTGTCTGGCCGTGATCCCGCGCCAATTGCGCGTGTTCGCGGCGGAAAAATACAAACGCAATCCGTTCCTGTACGTCCTCTTCGAGACCATGGGCTGCATCTGGGTGCGCCAATTCGAAGCGGATCATGAGGCGCTGCGCGAGGCGCTTCACCATTTGCGCAGGGGCGGCGCGCTCGGGATCGCGCCGGAGGGCACGCGCAGCCGGGAAACCCATGCTCTGCTTCGCGGCCGGGGCGGCGCCTCGCTCCTGGCCAGCCGTTCGGGGGTACCCCTGCTGCCGGTCGGGATCTGGGGCACGGAAACCGTCATCCGCGACTGGAAGCGTCTTCGGCGCGGTTCGGTCACGGTCCGGATCGGCAAACCGTATCACCTCGATGTTTCCGCGCGGGCCAAAGGCAGGGAGTTGGATGCGGCCACCGACGACATGATGTGCGCGATCGCCGCGCTGCTGCCCCCCGAGTACCGGGGTGAATACGCCGCGCATCCCCGTCTGGAAGCCTGGCTGCAAAAGGCGGACGGATGAGCGTCTTGCCGCTTCCCCCGGAGGAGCGGGCTTCGCTGCGGATGCTTCTGGATCCGCGCCGCGCCGGCGATGCGATGGCTTCCTATTACGCACTCTCCCATCCCGCCGCCAAAACGCGGCTGTGGGGCCGCCGTTCATCCGCCGGCCGGCTGGACGGTTTTCTGCTCCGGGCTCAAACCGGCCTGGATCTCTTCCGGCCGCTCACGACCCTGCGCGCGCCGGACGCCGGAGCGACGGCCGAACTTCTGCGGGCCGCCTTCCCCGCGCCCCAGGCGGCGATGTTCACCTTTCCGGAACCGCTGGGCTTGTGGGTGCTGCCGCTCCTCGCGCTGGAGACGATGATGCGGCTGCAGATTCTGCGGTTGAATCCCGCGCGGCTGGAGCCGTTGATCAACATCCTCGTGCGGCAAACCGCCTCCCCGGGCGGGCTTCCGCGGTACGAGATCCGCAACGAAAACCGGCTGCTCGCGGCGGCCGGGGTGAACTGGCGATCCGCCGACTGGGCGGAGATTTTCGTCCAGACCGATCCGGAGGTGCGCGAACGGGGATACGGCCGGTCGGTATGCGCCGCGCTGTGCCGCCACCTGCTTGAGGAAAAGAAGAGCATCCTGTACGCCGTGGAAGAAAAGAACGCCGCCTCCCTGCGTCTGGCGGCCGGGATCGGGTTCGAAGATACGGGGGAGCGCGAAATCCTGTGTACCGGGACCGTCCAGCCGGCTTCGCAAACGCCGGGTGCGGAAAGGCAATAATCCAAGGAGAACACGGAGCGCACGAATAAACCCAGGGAAAAAAATCCCACTGTAATTGTCACCCTGAGCGAAGCGAAGGGCCTCTTGCATCCGGGAACAGATTCTTCGCTTTCCCTCGCTACGCTCGGGATAGGCGCTCAGCATGACGCCTTTTTTCTGAGGTTTCAAGATTATTGAACTTCGTGTCCTTTGGCCCTTTTTCGTGCTCTTCGCGGAAAAGTAATTGCGAATCGGGAGATTGGCATGATCGAAGCGGCGTTTCATTATCCAAAGGGATTTCTCTGGGGGACCGCCACCTCTTCCCATCAAGTGGAAGGGGGCAACCGGCTGAACGATTGGTGGGCCTGGGAGCAGCAGCCCGGGCGAATCCTGCAAGGGGCTCGTTCCGGCCTGGCCTGCGATTGGTGGGGCGGCCGTTGGAAGGAAGACTTGGACCGGGCGGCGGCGGGCGGGCAGAACGCCCACCGGCTATCCGTTGAATGGAGCCGGATCGAACCGGAACCCGGTCGTTGGGACTCGCACGCTTTGGATTTCTACCGCGAGCTCCTCGCCGGAATGCGCGAACGCGGGATCGAACCGATGGTGACGCTTCACCATTTCACCAATCCGCTCTGGCTGGCGGAGGCGGGTGGCTGGGAGGATGAGGGGATTGCCGCCCGGTTCGAGGCCTTCACGCACAAAACCGTCGCGGCGCTAAAGGACCTGACGGCCTTCTGGTGCACGATCAACGAGCCGAACGTATATGCCTATTGCGCGTTTGCGAACGGCGTCTTTCCGCCGGGGCGGAAAGACATCCGGGCCGCGTTGCGCGTGATGCGGAATCAAATCCTGGCGCACGCTCGCGCCTATCATGCGATCCACGAGATCCAGCCGCAAGCCAGGGTGGGAATCGCTTTGCAATACCGCGGCATGACCCCGCACACGGCCAATCCGCTGGATGCGTTGGCGGCGCGCACGCAAGCGCGGCTTTTCAATGACCTCATCCCGCTTGCGCTCACGGATGGACGGCTGCGCTTCCCGGTCGGACGGGGGCGGGTGGCTCAAGCCGCCCGGACGCAGGACTACCTTGGAGTGAATTATTATTCCTACGATCATGTATCGTTCGATTTTGGCAGGCCGGGCGAGCTGTTCGCCCGCCGGTTTTATCCCAAAGGGGCCGATCTCAGCGACATCGGCTGGAACGCCAACATGCCCGAGGGGATGGCCCGCGCGATCCGCTGGGCCAACGCCTTCGGCCTTCCGATCTACATCACCGAAAACGGGATCGAAGATGAAGCCGACCGTATCCGCCCGCGCTACCTGGCGCAGCATCTCCACCAGGTGTGGAAAGCGGCGAATACCGGCGTGCCCGTGAAGGGATATTTCCATTGGAGCCTGCTGGATAATTTCGAATGGGAGCGGGGCTGGACCCAGCGATACGGATTGTGGGCGCTCGATCCGGAGACGCAGCGGCGGAACGAGCGGCCGTCGGCCAGGCTGTACGCGGAAATCTGCAAAGAGAACGGCATCACCAGCGGCATGGTCCGGCGGTATGCGCCGGAGATCTACCCTGTCCTTTTCCCCGGCTGATCGTCGCCGGAAGGAATCAGGGGGATGGATTTGAAAAATTTTGATCCGCGGAGCGGCGATCATGCGCAATGCCATACGGCAGTCGATGGGATATTTCCTGACTTTTATTTGTCTCGGCATGGATATGGCGCTGGTCGGGCCGACTTTGCCCGCGCTCGCCGGGCAAACCGGCAGCACGCTCGGGGCGATCGGGCTGGTTTTCTTCCTGAGCGCGGGAGGCGCCACGCTGGGCACGCTGCTCGGCAGCTGGATATTTGACAAAGTTTCGGGGCGGACCGTGCTCGCCGCCGCCCAAATCGGATCCGCGGTGTTGATGGTTCTTGCGCCGCATGTGCCCTGGTTCGTTCTGTTGATGGTTTTGTTCGTCGTCAAGGGGGTGGCCGGAGGATTGGTCAACACCGGCGCCAACACCTTGATGCTCTGGACGCACAAGGAAAGGTCGGCCCCGTTCGTGACCGCGCTGCATTTTTTCTTCGGCCTGGGTGCTTTTATCAGCCCGTTCCTGCTCGGAGTGCTGCTCGGTGCCGGGGGATCGTATGCGGACGGCTACCACCTGCTGGCGTTTATCGATTTGCTGGCAGGCGTGATCATCCTGGTCTCCCTGCGGCCGCCCGCGCCACCGCAGAAGACGGCGGAGACCGGGGCGGCGGGCTCCGCCGGAAGGTTTGTCGTTCCAATTGTGCTGGCCGCGATGTTGTATCTGTTCTTTTATGTCAGCGCGGAAATCACCTTCGGCGGCTGGATCTACACCTACGCCATCACGCTGGGCCTGGCGGATGCCGTGCGCGCGGCCTACCTGACGTCCATTTTCTGGCTGACGTTTACGATCGGCCGGTTGATCGCCATCCCCGCCACCGTCCGCTTTACCCCGCGGCAGATCATCCCCGTCGCGCTGGCCGGTTGCGCCGGCTTTCTCGGCCTGCTGGTTCTGTTCCAGGGCGCTCCCTTGGCGGTATGGATCGCCGCGGCGGGCGCCGGTTTTTGCATGGCGCCGGTTTGGCCGAGCGGCTACACCCTGGCGGGGCAATCCATAGCCCTCACCGCCCGCCTCAGCGGCTTCATCCTGCTCGGCGACAGCATCGGCGGGATGATCCTGCCGGGGCTTACGGGCTGGATCATGGAGGCGGCGGGCGCCCCGGCCATGGCCCAGCTTGTCCTGGCCAGCCTGGTGGCGACGTTCCTGGCGTATCTTGGAATCCTCTACTTCGGGAAGCGCAGGAAAGCGGCCGGCGGAACGGCATAGGCCGTCATCGGATTCTTCCGGCCGTTAATATTTTTCTGACGCCGGTCATATTTTTCATTAATATTCCGCGGCTATACTCCGGCCATCACAACCCGAAAGGGAATTTTGGAGGTGGCGTATGGCCAATCTTATCCGTTGGGATCCGTTCCGCGAAATGAGCAGCATGCGGGAAGCCATGGACCGGTTAATGGACGATGGGTACACCCGTCCTCTCGGCGCAGCGCTGTGGGATGTCTCGCCGGTTCCGACCATGGATCTCTATCAAACCGAGGACTCGGTCGTGGTCAAGATGGGCCTTCCGGGGGTCAAGCCCGAGGATATCCAGATATCCGTGGCCAACGGGGTGCTCACCATCCGCGGCGAGGTGAAGGAGGAAAAAGCGGAGAATGAAAAAACCTATCACCTTCGCGAGCGCCGCTACGGCTCCTTCAGCCGCTCGATCTCGCTGCCGAGCAATGTAAGCGCCGACAAATCCGACGCGGAATTTGAAAACGGCATCCTGACTCTGACCCTGCCCAAGGCCGAAGAGGCCAAGGCCAAGACGATCATCGTCAAGGCGAAATAATAAACTGACCGCGGAACAAGAAAAGGGCCGGTGAAAACCGGCCTTTTTCTATTGTCCAATCAGGCGATTGGACAGCCGCATCCTGCCGGTCTCAATGCGGCAGTGAATTATGACATGGGCCGATTGTCACCAGATTTGCCTGACAAGCCGCGCAGATTTTTGACGGTAATCCTGTCCGCCAGCGGACAAAAATAACGTTGGAATATGGACGGCTGTTCAAGCTGTAATGCTTTACACTCATATCGGCGGGAAAGCGTTCGGTTTGCGACTGAAACCGTGGTAACCCTTGATTTGCCGGGTTCAGAACCATCCTTCTCTTAATTTCGGATAGCCGTTCCCTTCCGCCGGTGGGTGGGGAGATTAATAGTTGTGGTCCCGGAGAGTTGCCGAGGGCCGCTTTTCCGGCGTTATACTATAAGGGTCTTATTGGGATACCGAAGTCATGACTGAATCACCGCTGATCGAGCCGAGTGATGCGATCTTGGTGGCCCGGGCCAGGAATGGGAATACCGAATCATTCGGCATCCTGTACCGGCGCTACGCGGATTCGATCTATCGCTATATATACGTCCGGCTCAATGAAGTCAACGAAGCGGAAGATCTGACGGCGGACGTCTTTTTCCGGTCTTACCAGGCTCTGGGGACGTATCGCGAAAAAGGCTGGCCGTTTTCCGCCTTCCTTTACCAGATTGCGAGAAACGTGCTGATCGATCATCTCCGCAAGCAAAAACCGGGAATCGAGTTATCCATCCCCGAACCTGCGCAAGAGTCGCTCCAACCCCCCGACGAACACATCAGCCGGGATGAACAAATCCGGGATCTTCGCCAAGCCATGGATGAAATCCCGTTGAATTACCGCGAGGTGATCATCTTGAGGATCATCCTGGCGATGCCGACCGCCAACGTGGCAAATTGGTTGAACATGACGGAGGACGCCACCCGCGTCGTGCTGCACCGCGCGCTTACGGCTTTACGCGGAAGGCTGCGGGAAGCAATATGAAAAGCAAGGAAAGCCTGAAGGCCGAACTACTCGACCGCGCCATCCAGCGGATGCTGGAAGGGAAAGCGCCGTTTGAGGATTCCGCGCAGGCGGATGCCGGCGCGGCGGCCGGATTGGAGCCGTTGTTGGACACAACCTCCCGCGTGCGCATATTGATACGCGTGCGCGCCCCTATGCCTGATTTTTTTGCGGGGTTGGAAAGACGCCTGCTGAAGCAGAAAATTATCCGCGCGCCGTTTCCGGCGCGGCGCGAATCCTCCGTCGCCACAGGCGCCCTCTGGGGGCGGCTCCGGACAGCGGCGCTCGTCTCCATCATCGCCGCAGTTGTCATGATCGGCTCGGGATTGGGCGCGGCTTCCGTATCCGCCCAAGCCCTTCCGGGCGATGCGTTGTATCCCGTAAAACGGGGATTCGAGGAAGTCTCCCTGACCTTTTCCTTTTCCATCGCCGGCGACGTTCAATGGCTGGCGGATTTCGCCGACCGGCGGCTGGCGGAAGTCGAGGAACTGGTGGCGCAAGGCCGGGGATCGGATCTCCTTTTGGGTTTGAAGTATTACGACGAGACGCTCAGCCGGTTGGACGCCGCGATAAAGGCGCTGGCGCCCGGATCCGGATCCGCGCAATTGGAGAACCTTCAGGCGCGGCTTGCCCGCCATGCCGATACGCTTTCGGCGCTCCGGGATCGGCTCCCGGAACAGGCCAGGCCCGCACTGGATCTTGCCGTCGAGCATTCGCAAAAAAGCGAGGAAAAGGTCGAGGCGTTGCGCCAAAACCCGGGCTCGGAATTTGTTTCTCCGGAAGTGATGAGGACATCCATCAAGGAATCGCCTTCGAATGGGGATGGTCCAAGCTCAACCAGGACCCCTGAGACCAATCCCGAAATCACAAATCCGGAGCCTTCCCAGACTCCGCAACCCACATCAACATCCGAATCCACCATAACCCCGACTCCTTCCGAAACCCCGGAACCCACGAAGACGCCAAAACCCTCCAACACTCCAAAGCCTACGGATGCTCCAAAGCCTACCAAGCCTCCGAAACCAACGGATGCTCCAAAACCTTCCGACACTCCGAAGCCGGAGGATTCTCCACTGCCTAATAAAACTCCGGAGCCTACAAAACCTCCACGGCTCCCTAAAACTCCGGAGCCCATAAAGACTTCAACTCCTTCCACGAAATCGGATCCCTCGACAAACGCCGGGGCTAATAAAAACGAATAGCATCGCGCGGGGACGAACCGTCCCGGCGGTACCGATCTTTACTGTCGATGCAATGCCGTTGTGACTGGGGAAATTATTACCCGACCTAATACTGCAACTTGGCGCAGTTTTGGATATGAAAAGGACCGGTTTTCACCGGTCCTTTTCTTTTGTCCAATCAGGCCATTAGACCGCCGCGTCCTGCCGGTCCGTCACCGGCAGTCTTGCGCAAAGGATTATTCGACGGTTGGAGTGGCGCTGTCGCTGGGGATCAGCTCCAACGTCGGAGTATCGGTGGGCGTGGGAGTCGGGGTCTCGGTCGGGGTGGGAGTTTCTGTGGGAGTACCAGGTGTGCCTGTTCCCTCATCCTCACCCGCTTCCGGATGGACCACGATGCCCTTGGCGGTAAACGGTCCGCCGGTCACGTCGCGCGGGGAGATGATCGTCACCCGCCGGCCGACGGCCAGCTCTTCCGCCCTATCCGCGGGAAGGATCTTCGTTTCTTCGGTGATCAGGAAGGTGTACTCGTTCCCGTCGTGCGCCAGGATCGTGATGCTCACGCCGGCCTCATAGGCGGTCACCTCGCCGACATGATGCTTGGGCGCCGGCTTCCCGGGCGAAACGGAAATCTGGGTGGCGGTGTAAGTGCCGTCCTCCTCCGCGACCGCCCTTACCAGCACACGCGCGCCGACCGGAATATCCTCCAGGATCGCGTCCTTCAGGGTCGGGATCTTCACGCCCGTATCTTCATTCACTAGGAAAATCACCTCTTCGCCGGTTTTGGATTTAATCGTCAGGCTGGAGGCTCCGACCGCGAGGACTTCGCCGGAGAAATTAACCTTCTTCGGCTTGGGGGTCTTGGAAACCTTGGTGGCTTTGTCCCGCGGGGTCTTCGTAACCGCTTCGCGGGTGGCCTTGGGAGTGCGCGTCTTGGGCGCCGCGGCCTCGGAATACAAGGCCGGGGCGGGGGATGCATCGGCGCCGACCCAGACGGCGGAAAGCAGCAAAAGGGATGCGGTGGCAATGGTAAAGTATTTCATCGGAGACAACTCCTTTCACTCAGGGCATCTATTCTTCAGGTTCGAACACGACCACAAGCGTAAAGGCGACTTCGTTTCCTTCCAGATCGCTCGCGACGCACAGGATTTCGTTCAAGCCTTCCTCGAGCGGGACCCGGGCGTAAAACATGCCGTCCACGCCGGCCACCGCGATCTCGTCGTTCAGGGTGATCACCGTCTCCGCGGGGGCTGATCCGATCACGTCCACCCATGCCCCGGTGACGACTTCCTCATCCTGCGGCGCGAACAGGGAGATGTCCGCCCCGGAGGGGAATGTCGCCACGACGCGCGGTTCGCCCATCAGATCCTCAAACGCGGCGCGGGTCTGCGCTCCGGCGTCGATCGAACCGTCCGTATCCGTTTTGGGCTTCGGGAACGAGTCGAGGAACATGAAGTTGAGATTGCACAAACAGGCGGCAGAAAGCAACCCCAGGAAAAAGGCCGGCAGAAACCGGATCGATCGGGTGTGCCAGGCGGCTGTCATATTTTCTCCATATGCCAATTGTCACTTTGTCTATGTGACATAACGCAACGAACCATACTATTCTTCCGTCCGTTTTCGAATGATGCGGTCCCCGGTATTTTTCGTGAGATAAACGCCTTCGAATGCCCGGGCATAAGGAAAACGGCTGGAGTGCATATGTGTTACAGAAGAATTCCCTTTACGTTCGTACTGGCTTAGCGGTCCGGAATGCGAGCCGGAATCCCGATGATTTCCGTCTTTTCATGGATTCCGGTCAGATCCCCCGAGTCTCCGGAACGCTGTTCTCATGCCGCTAACTTGCGAAGTAATTGCTTTTCCGGTTTTTTTTACTGCAATCCGCCTGGCCTGTCGCGTTATACTGTAACAATCCGTGTGGGAATCCGTTTTCATGAATGACACACCGCTGACCGAACAGAGCGATGCGATCCTAGTGGCCCGGGCCAGAGATGGGGAAGCCGAGGCATTCGGCTGCCTCTACCGGCGCTATGTGGACCCGATCTATCGCTACCTGTTCGCCCGGCTGGGTGAATCCAAGGAAGCGGAAGACCTGACGGAAGATGTTTTTTTCCGCGCCTTCCAAGCTCTGGGAACCTATCACGAACGGGGCTGGCCTTTTTCCGCGTTCCTGTACCAGGTGGCGAAAAACGTGCTGATCGATTATTACCGCAGGCAGAAGCCGGAAGTCGGATTCGGGATCCCCGAACCTGCGCTCGAATCGCTTCGTCCCCTCGACGAACACGTCATCCGGGACGAACAGATCCGTGAACTGCGGCGAGCCATGGAGGAAATCCCGCTCAACTACCGCGAGGTGATCATTCTGCGGATCATCCTGGCGATGCCGACATCCGTGGTGGCGGATTGGATGAACCTGACCGAAGGCGCAACCCGCGTCCTGTTGCACCGGGCGCTTGCATCCCTGCGCGGCAAATTACAGGCAAAGACATGATCAGCAAAGAGCGAATTCAGGCGGATATCCTGGACCGGGCCCTGCAGCGGATGCTGGAAGGCAGGGCGGCGCCTGAAGACACCACGCTGGGGACAGCGGGCGCGGTTTCGGAAGTCCGCTCACTGCTGGAGACCGCCACGCGCGCGCGCGAGCTGTTCCCCGGCCGGAGTCCGTCTCCGGAATATGTCGCGGCGTCCGCAGCGCGCCTGGAGCGGCGGATAAAAACATCCGCTCCCCAAACGGCGCGGCGTGAATCCCGCGCGGCGGGTCCGATCC
>CAZYSF010000312.1:0-3579 GCA_964649635.1 uncultured Anaerolineales bacterium
CGGTCCGCGACGAATAGAAAATTTTCAATTAATGCATCCATCTGCACTTTTGTGATGACGGCTTTGTCGGCCTCCCCGTTCTTAAGCGCCCTTAAATTCGGCATCCACATATCTATCAGATTTACTGCCTGGGCGAGTTCCATAGGCGTCATGTGCTTGCTGATATCCATTAATTCTTCGTTGTGCGTCGATCTTAAGTCGCGGTAATACCGCGTGACTTCCGTCGAATTAAGCAGATCGGCCTCCGCCCAATCAATAATACTTTCATAATCCATTCGGGCCATCATCGTACTGACGATTGTGCCGAACGAATTGGCGACCGCGCTGTTTGAAAAAATAACCGCGGCGGCAATCAAGGCTAGAATCACCGAGAAAATGATTACCCTGCTTCGATACGGATTATTTTTCTTTTCCGACATTATTGGCGTTCCTATTGGCTTTTTCGCCGAGAGTTGCCTTCGGATATATCCGAATGGATGTTCATTCTATCTCGTTTCAGAAAATGCATATACTGCTAAGCTTTGGCGATGGTTGCAGAAATGAAAAGAGGAGAGCGATAAAATGGAAGGGAACTGCCCATTCACGGGTAGCGTGTGAATTTCACGGTGACCTTTACTAGGAATCGCGTATGTGCCGTGAACCCCATAAGCTCCGGCGCGATCACCACTTTGTCCTGAGTCCGGTCGACTGTCAGCTCTCCTCTCCCTGATACTCAAACCAATTCCAATCGGCAGAGTTGCCGCTGGGCTTCCCGTTGCTGCTGGCATACATGCCGATGTACGCGCCGATGAATCCGCCCGCGACGGGCGTGCTGAGGATGCGGCCGTCGACATTTTCCGCAACCGGCTCCCATTTTTCGGAGTCCGCGGAAGTATAAAAACCATAAGCCTGGCTGGCAGCCGTTACCTTTAAGTAAATCTTCCCGGCGCGGATGGATTTCACGGCCAGGATCTTCTCCTCACCCTTCTCCCGTCGGATCAAGCGGATAACCGGTTCCTTATCGAGGGTGACGACGAAGCGGAAATGGAAATCGTGATTTTGGAGCAGCACCAGCCCGGCGCATTCGTCGGGAGTGCGCGGCGTGAATTCCATCAAAGCCCGCGCCGAGAAGTTGATGTGCTGCTGCCGGCGGCCCACAAAACTGGGATTGGCTTTCTCGGCCAGCGTCTGCGGCCGCAAGCGCAGGCGCAGATGCCCGGGGCGCTCGGACAGGCTCCAGAATTCCTCGTGCGGGGTGCGCAGGAAATTCCATTGCGGGCCGAGCGCGGGCGTGTCGAAATGATCGCAGGCCGGCGGGGTTGGCCAGGGATGTTCGGGCAGATCCGGCGCCGGACCTTCGAATTCGACCCGGCCGTATCCGGGATTGACGATCGGCCAGCCTCCTTCCCAGCGGACCGGAGTTAAGAATGTTTCCCGGCCGAGGTTGTAGAAGTAACCGCCGTACGGCCGCATCGCCAGCATCACCATCCACCACTCGCCGTTTGGGGTATCGACCAGATCCGCGTGGCCGGTGCCGACGATCGGATAATCCCGCCCCAGATGGCGGTGAGTGAGGATCGGATTGCGGGAGCAGCCCTCGTACGGGCCGGTGACTTTTTCGCTGCGGGCGATCGCGACCGCATGATCGTGGCCGGTCCCGCCCTCGGCGGTCATGAGGTAATACATCCCGTTGATCCTGTACAGGTGCGGGCCTTCGGAATGGATCGCCCGCTTAAGCGCGCCCTCCCACAGTGAATACTTCGGCCCGGTTAGCTGCATAACCTTCAAATCCAGCTCCTGCAGCCAGATCTCGCGGTGTCCCTCGAATTTCGGATCGGTGAGCGGGCGGTTGCCGACGAACCAGGCGCGCCCGTCGTCGTCGAAAAGCAGCGACGGATCGATTCCGGGTGAGTCGTTCAGCCAGAAAGGCTCAGACCACGGCCCCCCGATGTCCGGCGCCGTGACGATGAAGTTCCCCTTTTCCTTCAGGCCGTCCACCAGCGTATTGATGACATAGAACGTGCCGCCGTGATAGCGGATCGTAGGGGCGTACAATCCGCCGGAAGCGCGGATGCCGTCGAGGTTGAGCTGCGAGGGGCGGGTGAGCACGTGGCCGGCCGGGCGCCAATGGACCAGGTCGCGGCTGTGGTGGATCGGCAGGCCGGGGAAAAATTCGAAGGTCGAATTGATCAGGTAGAAATCTTCGCCGACCCGGCAAATGGAAGGATCGGGGTAGAACCCGGGCAGGATGGGGTTGCGGAATGTTCGGGGCAGGGCCATGTTCCTCCTCTATAGGCTGCTGAAAAAAGATCAGAGAGTCATTGCGAGCCTGCCCCCACGGAGCAAAACTGCTCGCCATTGCTCTTTGAGCAGTTTTGCTTGCGAAGCGGGGGGAGCGAAGCGACCCCGGCCTACCCCAACCGGGGCAGGCGAAGCAATCTGCTGATTGTCCCTTGAAAAGGGGGATTGCTTCGCTCCCTTCAGTCACTCGCAATGACGCCAAGTGCTTTTTCAACAGCCTGCTAATGGATGGAAAATCCGCGTAGTAGCGCCATCGCGCGGATGCTTTCCTATTTCATCAGCTTCGCCACATTGAGCGCCTGGGTCGGGGTGGCCAGCGCAATTTGCTGGGAGGCGGACGCGGAAGGTTTGGCGGCCGCGGCCCGCGCGGCTGTGGCGCGCAGGAGGTTCTTATCGACCTCGGCGGTCAGCCACCGGGCGCCGCCGATCCCGATCATGATCGCGCCGACCAGCGACGCCAAGGTCAGGCCGACCGATTCGGGAAGCGTGTTGGCCGCCAGCGCCTGTTCCGTCCCGATGATGTAGTACGGGCTGAGCGGCCCGTACAAACCCCAGGAAACCACGGCCGCCACTGCGCCGATCAGGATGTTGCCGAGGTATCCCGGCCGGAAGATGCCGGTTTTATCGTCGACCTTTTCCATCTTCGGGCGAAGGAAGCCGTTGTCGGTCATCAGGGCGTTGACCGCACCCCCGATAGCCCCGGCCACCAGCACAATGAAGAACATGATCCACATGGATACGTTCATGAGCCGCCTCCTGGGAAAAGTGTAATACAAATCGCGAGTAAACCGTCTGCCGGGTCCATTATACCGCCGGCGTCATCCTGTGCAGATGAGCTATAAAGGAAACCGGAGGGATTCCCGTTACTCGCCCGCCATTCCTCTCCACTTCCTTCCGATCTCCTGCAAGCGGGCTATTTCGTCCGCGGGCAGGGGTTGAATCCCGCCGGCGGCCTTCGCCAGGAAAAAGGTGTGGGCAGTGTGCTCCATGCGTTCCAGCGCGATCAGCGCCTCCTCCAGCGTCTTTCCGACGGTCAGGCTCCCGTGATGGCTGAGCAGGATGGTATTGGTTTCCGCAAGCAGGCCGCGGATGCTCGCCGCCAATTCGGGTGTGCCGGGGGTGGCATACGGTGCGACGGGCACGCTGCCCAGCCCGATCAGCGCCTCCGGGATGATTTCCATCGGGAAGGGAAGCCCGGCGATGGTCAGCGCGGTGGCGCAGGGCGGATGGGCGTGCAGGACCGCGCGGATATCGGGGCGCTCGCGGTATGCTTCCAGATGCATAAGGACCTCGGACGTG
>CAZYSF010000313.1:0-5302 GCA_964649635.1 uncultured Anaerolineales bacterium
GCGAAGCATGCGGGCCGGCAGCCGCTCCTTCCCCGGGTCCGCCGCGGGCAGCGTATTCAGTTGAATAACGATGGCCGAGACGTTGTCCTCGCTTCCGCTTTCCATGGCGAGGTCGACCAGAGTCCGGGCGAACTCCCGCGGGGATTCCCGGGCGGCCGATAAATTCGCGAGTTCCTCGTCTTCGACGGCCGACCAGACCCCGTCCGTGCAGAGTAGAATCCGGTCGCCTTCGCGCACGTCCAGGCCCTGGATATCCGGCTGCGGGAAGAGTCCCAGTCCGAGCCCCTTGGTCAGCTCCGAGCGGCGGTCGTGGCCGCGGATTTTTTCCGGAGCGAGAATGCGCATCCGTACCAGCTCGCCGACGGTCGTATGGTCGCGGGTCAGGCACTCGGCGCGTCCGCCGCGAATCAGGTATGCCCGGCTGTCGCCGATGTGCGCCAGGTACACGCGCGCGCCATCCACATACGCGCCGGTGAGGGTCGTTCCCATGCGCGGAATGCCGAGCTGCTGCATCGCCTGCTGCAGCCCGAATTGCGCTTCCTCCATCGACCGGCGCAGCGCATGCTCCGCCTTGGCCCGGGGATCGCGGAGGAAGGATTCAAAAAACACCTGCAAGGCCACATGGCTGGCGAACCGTCCGTGCTCCAATCCGCCCATGCCGTCCGCCACGGCAAACAGCGCGCGCAGCGGGGGATGGCCGCCGGACGCATCGGCCATTCGGAAGCCATCCTGGTTATCCCCCCTTTGCGTGCCGGTATCGCTGATCCCGATCCCGGTCAGCATATTGGAAACCGTCATCGCCGTGGAAAGCATCGAATGCTGTGGAGATCCCGCCGAAGGCAGGACCGTTGTCTGCAGGGTCACTTCCAATCCCATGGGGCCACCTCGTCAAAACCGCCGAGCCGGCGGGAATGCGGATGCCCGCATTCCCGTCGGCCGGTGGAAGAGAACCGCCGGTTATCTCGTTCCTGCGGTTCTCGCCGCGGGCAGGATCGCCCGCCCTTGTACGCGGCTGTTCCATAAAAGATACATGCCGCTTGCCGCCGCCCACAGCGCGGAAATTCCCAGCGCCACGATCGTCGCGCTGCGCGAGGATCCTCCCGACGCGAGTCCAATCCCGGTGATCGCGAGCAGCATTCCCAGGTTGCCGATCAGCCCGAGCGCTGGAATTAACGCGTGCTTCCATGCCCGGAACTCGCTTCGCCCGGCGAAGGCCACCACCGTCAATCCGCAGATCAGGGCGTAAAGGATGAACGTGCCGACGTTCGAGGCCAGCGTGATCCCGGTCAGGGCGACGATGTTCTGGGCGCCGATCGCCCCGAAGACGGCGGAGACGGCCACCAGCAGCCAGATCCCGACGTAGGGGGTTGCGAATTTCCCGTGCAGGACACCCATCAAACCCGGCATTTCCTTGTCCTGCGCCATGGCGAAGGAAATCCGCACCGCGGTGTTCATCGCCGCGAGGGTCGTGCCCAGCACCGCCAGCCCGACGGTGAAGGCGATCACGATCATCAGCGCAAACCCGTTCCCGGCCAGCATCGCGTCGCCGATCTGTTTGACCAGGTCGCCGATTGGGGCGCCGGACGCGGCGGCGGCGGCCATCCCGGTCACCGTCGTCCCGTCCGCGGCGGTGGCGGTGAACTTTTCGGAAATCGCGAAGTTGGCGGCGAAGTACTGCAGCAGATAGGCGAACAGGCCCTGGATCGCCAGCGAGAGGATCACCCCGCGCGGAATGTCGCGGCGCGGATTTTTTGCTTCGGCGGCAAGCGACGTGGCCGATTCAAAGCCCACCAGGATCAGGATGGCGATGGTGGATTGAAACAACATGGACCCCAGGTTGTGGGGCAGCACCACCGAGACGGCGGTGGGATGGACCCACTCCGTCGCCCCGAGCGGATTGGTAAGCCGGAAGGCGATCGCCAGGACGGAAAAACCCACCAGCGAAACGAGCTGGATGATGTTGATCACCATGCTCACGACGGTGGAACCGTTGATCCCGCGCACCGCGATGAACCCGACAATCGCCGAAAAGGCGGCCGCGATCACAGCCAGGCCGAGCGGGGAGACCTGGACGCCGAACTGGCCGCAGAGGTAGGCGACCAGCGTCGCCATCATCGCCACCATCACGCCGGGGTAGACCCAGTAGAAGAGGTGTGCCGCCCAGCCGGTTACGAATTTGGATATGCGCGCGAAGCGGCGGTGGGCCGGCTCGTCGCGGTCCAGGAACGCCTTCTCGGCGAAGTAGTAGGATCCCCCGGCGCCGGCGTCGGGGTACTTGCGCGCCAGTTCGGCGAACGAAAGCGCGGTGAGAAAGGCGATGATCAGGGCGAACAGCACGCCGCTCCAGATGTCCTTGTCCATGCCGGCACCGTTCACGCCGGCGGCCGCCTGCAACTGGAACGTGATCCAGAGAAAGGCGCCCGGCGCGATCAACGCCATGGCGTTGACCGTCACGCCCGTGAGGCCAAGGGTTTTTCGCATCGTGGTCCCGTTCGGATTGTTGCCCATCGTATCCTCCGGATTGCTGAAATTTTTCCACCCCCGGAACGTGTCCGTCGTGCGGGGGGAATTGCCGTATGGTGCAAAACCGGCGTTGCCTCCGGATCCGGGACCCGGCGTCTTATTTTCTGGAAACCGGAAGCCGGATGATTAACGCGGACGCCTCCGGAGGAAATCCATCCGGAGGCGTCTTGGCCGGTTTGCTTTTGAATATTTTACCGGGTTAACTCACGCGGGAACCACCTGTCTGGGCCAGTCTGAGGGGTATTTGCCAGGCCGGGGTTGTGATGAAGGGCGGTATCGGTTCCTCATTCGGGCCATTTAATAAAAAACGTGACCACTCAGGCCGGAATAACGTGCACCGAATCACTGAGTAATTCCGAAAAAACGTAATAAATTAAATCTTAACGGCATGTGACGTCGATGGATAAGGATAAGGAAAAACCAAATACCTGTCGGTGTATTCGGATCTTTATAGTGCTCCGCCCCGAGAGTGCGAAGCACGAGAGGGGTAATCCGTGTACAGAGAAGGAAGTCCGGCTGAGTAGTAATAAAAAAGGAGATTGCGAATCAGGAGGAGCAAAGCAATACGGCCCCCACCACCCCGGTGTGACCCCACGCTTTGCTCCTCTCGGCTCGCAACCTCCTAAAAAAACGGAAAACGCTTCGGATTAAAAAAAGCCCCCGGCGTTGGTATCGCCAGAGGCTTCGCGGCCTGTTCGAGATGTTCTATTGTCGGACTATCTGCAAGTATACCGGGGAGAAACGGTTCTTCAACCCCCGAATGGGCCAGTTCTCCCTACCCAATCCGGAGGAGTATCGAGAGGGCTATTTTGGGCTTCCGGAAGATGGATACCCAGCGCCTTGGCTACCGCTCGGTGCTCTCGAACAGATCCCGCTGATGGCTCTCGCGGTCCTTATCGACCACAGCTTCGGCCTCGGCATCGCTCAGAGTGCGGATTCCCTTCCCGGTGCGGAATGGAAGGTTCAGCCGGCACGGAAGGAGGATGAAGCGGGGCGTGCCTGGTGCGGAATCCTGATGTAAAAGGCGGAAAAGGGGATCCTGCGGACGCGCCATGCGGTTGTTGGATCAGAACCGCCAGGAGCGCACCTTCCAGGTGCAGCATTCCAAAGCCGGCCCCGTCGCGATCGTAGACGGGGCCGGCGCCTCCGGTGGCGGCAAATTGACTTGTGACAATCCTGCGAAATAATCCAAAGGTAATAACAGCCTCGAACGTTGAAATCGTTCGAGGCGTAGTGTATCAATTTACCATGTGATGCAAAACCGGGTGATTACTTGCCCAGTGCTTGTGCCAGTAATTCCACCGCCAGGGACGTGTCGTCCTGCCCGACAACGGCTCCAACCAGCGTGCCGTTCGAATCCGCAGCGGCCAGATTTTCCACCGCGCCGCCCGCCAGCGCCTGCAATCCGGCATCCGCCCGCGCGGAATCCGGATACTCCACCAGAAGCAATTGCCATTTCGCGCCGCCCATTTGGTAGACGGCGAATACGGCGTCGGTATCCGTTCCGAGTCCGAGCAGGTTTTCTCCGCCCAGCCAGAGCCGGTCCTGGATCGCCAGTTCCATGTGAAAAAATCTTTCGGAACCCGGGATCAGGCCCTCGGCCGGCAGGCGGCCGAGGATCGCCGGTTTCCCGCCGCCGGCGGGCAGCGCTTTGGAGATGAACTCGGCGAACTGGCGCAGGTCGTCATCGCTCACGGTGGTGAGGGCGACGAGGTTGACGTAGAACCTGTCCTGCCAGAAGAGCAGCCGGCTGCCTGTTTCGAGCGCGGCTTCGTTGGCGCTTCCGAGCGCGATGGCTTCGCCCCCGGTGCGGCCGGTGAACAGGCCGTAAGCGTCTTCGGGGACGGCGAGCTGCCAGACTTCGGCATGCAGCGCCAAGCCGTCGGATTTGCCGTACCGCTGCACCGCCACTTCCTCGAAGGTATAGGTGAAGAAATATTCCGACGAGCCGTTGATGTAATCGAAGAGGGTTTCGCGGTTGAAGGTCTGCGCCTTTTCGGAGGGCTTCCACCCGGGGATGGCATTCGATCCGGGAAGAGTCTCACCCAGTTGGAAGGATGGGGTCTGCGCGCATCCGGCCAGTGCGGCGAACCAGAGAGCGAGTATCGCCGCCCCGAAGTACGGCCGCCCCGTCCTCTTCCGCGAAAGATTGGAACCACCCGGTTCTTTCTGCACGGTCACCCCTCCTGCTGCGTCCTTACACTAGACGGTGAGTTCCACCAGATCGATATTTTCCGGCACGTTGGTCCCCAGGCCGAGCGCCGCGGCGCTTGTCAGGCAAGGGAGCGCCATTTGGGTGTCGCTCACGGTCGAGACGCCTTTTTCGGTAAGCAACTTGATGAGAATATCCAAACCGACGGTATCGTGGGCCACGGGGTCGAAGCTCATCAGGATCGAATCCCCGCGGTAGTCCGTTTTCCAGTAGGGGTACGATCCGGAATATTGAAGGTTCGCCTCGAGGACATCGCCGATGATCAGGCGGGTCCGGTCCCTGATCTGCGGAAGCGCATTGAGCGCCGCCATTTTCTCTTCAATGGGATAGTGCAGGGCCGAGGGATTCAAAGTGGAGCCGAAATGATTCTTCAAGGCGAAGGTGATCCCGGAGATCATGTGGGATTTCAACACCGGCATATTGATGAGCGCGGTGCAGTCGTCGAGAATCCGGCTCAGGCGCACATCGCCCCCGCCCAGGTCGGTGCTATCGATGTAGCCGTCATCGGTTCCGTAACAACGGACTCCGTCTCCGTCGCGGTTGGTGGTAAATCCCGCGGTCTCCAAT